>JBHIVS010000028.1:0-15323 GCA_041987885.1 Pseudobdellovibrionaceae bacterium
TCCGTGGGGACATTCAGATTTAATTTGTTAAGTGATGTAGATATTCGACTAAATTCTAGTCGCAATAAGATCTAAAATTTTTAGACTTGCTTGACCGTCTCCGAATGGATTTTTAGCTTGAGCCATTTTTTTATAAGTAGCCTCATTTCTAAGTACATTTAAAGCGACATCCACGAAGGGTTTTTCCTTGAGAGGAATCAGTTGAGACGTACCAGCTTCAATGGCTTCGAGTCTTTCTGTTTTTTCTCTAGCGACCAGAACGGGTTTTCCTAGGGATGGAGCTTCTTCTTGAACGCCACCAGAATCCGTAATAATGAAATGACATCTATTCATTAAATAGACAAAGGGAACGTAGTCTACGGGTTCACAAAGCCAAATTTTACTGTTTCCGCGTTTTGGTTCAGAACCTTTGTCGATCCATTGTGCTTTATCTCCGAATATTTTTTCAGCGGAAATTCTTACTTGGGGATTCATATGGAGAGGAATTAAAAGTTCGACGTCCTGTTCCTCGGATAGACGGATTAAGCCTTTCATGACTTCTTCTATAGGTTCACCGAAGGACTCACGACGATGTACTGTCACGAGAATGAGCTTTTTATTGTTATCTAAGAAGCTAAATTTTTCCTCAAGCTTTGTATTAATAGTTTTGTCTTCTTTAAAACGTTCAAGAATTGTAAAGAGTGCGTCGATGCCGGTGTTTCCAGTTACAAAAATATCTTTGTCAGGGAAATGCTCGTGGATCAAATTTTCTCGAGATTGAGGTGTTGGTGAGAAATGAGTATGCGTGATTAGAGCTGTAGCTTTGCGGTTAAATTCTTCTGGAAAAGGAGAGAAAATGTCTCCAGAGCGTAAACCAGCCTCTAAGTGCATGACAGGTATTTTATTATAGAACGCAACTAAGCTTGCGACGAAGCAGGTTGCAGTGTCGCCGTGAACTAAGACGGCATCAATTTTTTGCTTTTGGAAAATTTCATTAACACCATTCATTACACCAACCGAAATATCGGTAAGAGTTTGACCAGGTTTCATTAAGTTTAAATCGTAGTCAGGTTTAATTCCAAAAAAATCAAATAGAGGTAATATCATTTCACGATGTTGCCCCGTAGAGCAAATAATTGTGTTAAAGCGTTTGTCATTCCTTGAAGCAAGAATGATTGGAGCAAGTTTGATAGTTTCTGGGCGAGTACCGAATACAACTAATAGATTTTTCATAAGACCCTTTTTACGTTCGACAGGAGGTTGTAGCATTTTGAGAGAGAGATTTCAACTCTCAACTGGAATTAGAGGTATAAATTGCAGGAATTTCAGGATCGTCAAAATAATAGATAGCTATTGATCTTGGAACTTGTTGTTCTGTAAAGACATTGATTGCAAATTTAATAGCGAATAAATGAGTTTATAGGTCAAGAAAACTTGAGTTTGTATTTTTTAAGAAAATACACGGATTTATAAACTCAAACGGGGGTAAAGCCATGATTTTAAATATTGAAGTCTTGATTCTTCGATTGTTGCACTTTTTAATTTTTTAATCTTTGAATCAGCACAAATCCAATATCCAATTGTTGGTGCTAAAATATTCTTCATTTGAACTGCCTGAAAGTTTGTTTGATCCGGATTCTCTGAATTTAACATAAAAAGTGACTTATAATTTTTCGCAAAAATTTGGCAATTATAGTCAGGAGTGGCATTCCAGCGTACCGTTTTCATTCGCTCTTGAATGTAGGTATCTTTCAACCAGTGGTCGATGAA
Source organism: Pseudobdellovibrionaceae bacterium (assembly GCA_041987885.1). GTDB lineage: Bacteria > Bdellovibrionota > Bdellovibrionia > Bdellovibrionales > Bdellovibrionaceae > Bdellovibrio. Next base: position 1,750 of record JBHIVS010000028.1, read on the forward strand.
GTTTTTCTTTGCTTGTTTAAACTGAGAGTTGAGTAGTGCAGCTTGGCGATCAATTGTGATCCAGTTATATTGTTTTTCTAAAGATTTTGAGATGACGTCTTTGAAGCAGACATTGAATTCACTGATAGCACCTGCTTTATTAAGAATAGCTTTTTGTAGAGGCAGAATACAAAGAATTTCAATATTTTTTCTAAGTGATATTTGATCTATGTTTGCTGTGTGAGGATTATAGAAATTTACTTTTTTGTCCAAAGCAGCCTCAGCCGTATTTTCTAGATTTTTGAGTGTTTGTTCTTTTGTTTTTAAGTGGCAATTTTTATAGTTTTTGAATTCAATTCCACCGAAAATTTTATTTTTTATAAAGTTGTAACGAGCAGGGCTTTTGCTGAAAAGGTTTTCTGGGGTAAATCTATAGGAAGAAACAGATTCCGCAAAATCCTCCCACGAGTTTACTGACGCATACTCAGAAGCCCAAGGATATTGATTCATTTTTTGTCGACTTTGAAATGGATGTTCCCAACCTACGGTAAAGCCCCCAGGGATTTTTATCCATCCAGTAATTTTAAGCCAAGCTTCGGATTCATCGAGTTCTTCTGAAACAATATTTGACCAATTGTGGGCAATTTCATGAAATAAAATATACTTTTTTCTTTCAGGGCTGGTTTTATCCCAAGAATGATAAAGCTCTATAGAGGATACTGCGTATTCATTTTCGGGTCTTTTGGCGTCTTTGTGAGAGTGGCTTAGTTGTTGAAGATCTTGTAGTGGTAATAAATGAGGAGGAATTAAAGCCATTGTTTCTAAAATCAAATCTAAATCTTGGTTTGAAAAGTTTTGAGTTTCATAATATTTCAGAGGCGAAACATTGAAACGATATTTATCAAGTAAATAGAGGGCTTTTAAAGATTCTTCTTTGCCGAGGATAATTGATAGGGCACAACGGACAGAGTGACATTGCTTTCGGGCAATAGCCAAAGACTCTGGTTCTTTGTCAGTCGCTGTATCATCTGTAATTTCAATGAGATCTTTGAAATGTTTAATTAAAAATGAACTTTCATTTTTAAACTGAAAGCCGAGTAGTTCAAAATTGTTTTTGTCAGATTTTTTTTCTTTATTTAGAAAGTATTTTTCTAAATCGTTTGTTTTTGTAAGAACAGGATAAGTACATTTGGCATTTTTAACTTCTAGATCTGTTGCTGCAAAACCCTCTAATGCATGCGACGAGACGCTTGTTAGCATCAATAGCAATGGAATAAAGAGGGCTTTGGCTAGTTTCATGTTTTTTCCTTTAGTACTTCTATCTTTCGATTCTAGAGAATTTATTAGCTCTTAGTTGCATCATCGAACAGCCAAGTTGATCAGTCATATATGGAATATCTAATTCACCGTCTTGCTGAAACTTAGAACAGCCTTTAAATTTTCCTAGATCGCGTATAAATACGTTGTTAGCTTTTGGGTAGTCGTAGTCAAATTCACGGGCACCCTCTGCTCTGAAAAGATAATTTCCAGTTTTTACTAGAATATTTAAATAAGAATCATAGCTGGTAATCATGCTTAATTTTCTGCCTGTAAATTGACCAACTTGAAAATCTAAACGTATGGCTTTAGTGCTTGGAATACCATCCCATTCTTGTTCTTTTGCAACCGCTGAAATATTAGATCTTTCACGGCGAAGGATATCTAATACTCCGTCTCCCAAAGAAATTTCGCTAAGTGTTCTGTCTGAATAAGCACTGTTTCCGCAATTTTCGTTCAAATAACTGCTATCGTTAAATTTTAAAGCTAAAGTCATTCGGCCTATGTGAGTATCTTTCCCCATATATCCTTTAAATACAGGGTTTCTTTTGTTACGCCATTCTTCTGCAGAGATAGAAATTTTAAACGGAATACCTTCTTTTATAGTTTTTCCTGAAAAATCCACAGCCATAGAGCATGAACCCTCTGCTGTAATTATGTCTTCACTTTGTGTCACTTCAAATTCGTGAAAATAAGTAGAGGTTGTTTTGATGGTTAGAGGAAGTCGCTCATTTTCTCTAATAGCATCTAGGCTACAGATATTAGAGGCAATAGCAACCATGGCGTTTCGAGTGAGACTTCTCATCGGAGAGTTCATGCAATTTGAGTTTGCATGGGCAATGGATGCTGACAAAAGAATGCCTGAGCCAATAAGTAGACGCTTAAACATAAATACTTCCTCTAATCTTTCGGTTATAAAGTTCCTTGCTAATATGTAAGCATGTTTCATACCTTGAAAAGGTACGCTTTAAGCGAATCAGATGCATATTGGCTGTCTATACTTTATACAGACTCTCCAAATGCGCTAAAGTGAAAATATATTTAAGGGAATTTATTCGGGTGAATGAAGATAGAAAATGAGTGGGGGATGTCTTTAAACAAAAAGAGGGCTCTTTTCAGAAGCCCTCTTTTTAAGAAGTAGATTTATTAATTTAACCTATTGGATACAGCTATAGTCAATTTTGTAAGAACCATCAGGAAGAGCATTGTCAAAGGTTACCATTGTACCTACAACACTGTAGCCGGTAGAAATAAGCGTACTACCATTATATACAGTGATCTTATTGTTTAGCGGCGAACACTCAAGAGAAACTGATTTAACGAGGCTTGATGTAGACACACCGATTTTTGCCAAAGTGCTTGAGTAATCTGCTTGGGCCACGCAGGCGACTTCTCCGCCAGTTTTATTGGAAAGTTCGATATATTTGCTGCCCAAATAACTTCCCGCACAACCAGCTCCAGTTCCTACGATTGAATGGAATTTAAATGGCTTTGTTGACCAAGCATTTTTAATAGTCGCAATGAGGTTGTCTCCAGAATTTGCAGTTTGAGATGCTGATTCATTTTCATCAGAGATAACGATGATTGAAAGACCGGCATCGGCACGGAAAAACCCTGCATTGGGAGCAACGTCTTTGTTTACAATTGAATAATAAGAAGCTGCGATACCTTGTTCAGTTGCACTTCCATTAATACCAGCCCCTTGTACTGTATTTCCTAAAATTGTTTGGGCGTTAGCATCACTTGCAGTAATAAAGTATTTGCTTGTTCCAGACATTAATCTAAAACGACCTTGAGTTGTTGTACTATTAACATCCGTTGTAATAACCGCGGCTCTCCAATCGGTACCTGAAAGCTTATCAACGAAGCTGCTAATACGTGTGGCCATATTTCTTTGTTCTTCAGACATAGATCCAGAGTTATCGATCACGATAATAACATCTAACTTTTTAGCAGAAGTAACTGTTAAGTTCGTTGTTTTTGTATTTAAAGATCTAATTACGACAGTATAAGTTTTGGTAGAGACATTTCCAGCGCCATCAGTTGCTGTAACAGAAACATTTCTTTGGCCAGCCGTGTTGAATGTTACAGAGAAGCTTCCTGATTTTTTGTCTGCAGCAGTTGTACAAGTAACTGCAACCCCTAGATCGTTTTTACAAACAACCGATGTGATAGGAGTTAGGTTTCCTTCTTTTTTAATCGTAAAATCAAATTTTAATGTATTACCAGTTACTGGTACGGAAGGGTTTGAGTAGTTTTCTGTGATGGTAATTACTGGTGCATTATTGTCTTTGATAATATCCAAAGTTACAGAATTAGATCCTGGGTTTCCATACAAATCTTTTACTTCCACAGAAACTGGATATGAACCACCAGTGCTTTTAGAGAATGAAATTTCTCCGATACCCTTTGAATCCACGGTACAAGGAGTAACTACCCCAGCAATTTTACATACTAAAGTAGTTAAATTGAGACCGCTCTCTGAATCAGATATTTGGAATCCAACTTTTTGCACTTCATTTGCTAAATAACTATTAGATGCATTTTTAGACAAAACAATAGTCGGAGGTGTTTTATCTTCTTTCATTGGGATAGTTACTGAGACTACCGTTTTGTTTGGATTCGAAGTTTCATTGTCGGTGGCAGTTACCGTCAGAATATAGTTTCCAGCAACAAGACTTGAAAGAGAGATTGTTTGTGAACCATTTACTGGATTGTTAAAACAAGCAGGAGTTGTTTTCGCTCCACTAGGAGATGTTAGTACGCAGATTACAGAAGCTAAGCCAGATCCAAGATCAGAGGCTTTGATCGTGTATTGTTGTATATCTTTTGTGTAGTAAGTATTAGAGGCCGCAGCTTGAACAGATAAACTCGGTGGTAGAGTGTCCGCTCCAACAGAGAAGTTAACTGATTCATCACGGAAATTACCAGAGCTATCTATGGCTCTAATTGTAAGTGTGTTCGTACCTGAAACGATAGACGGGTTTGCCGTTAAGCCATTACCAGTTCTAGTTACAAAATTACAAGGAGCCGTTACATATTTTAGAGCTCCTCCTTCGTAGCGACTGAATATACAAGATACTTGACTGATAGTACCGCCACCTTGTTCTGTCACAGTGAAGGAAAACTCTTGTTTTGCACCGGTTTTATTTTCGTAAATATTGGTTGCTAGTGGAGTGATGACGACAATAGGAGGGAGGTCATCTTTAATAGATAAAGTTTCTGAAACTTCGAAACGAGTCCCATTTGGAGTCCAGACCTCTGCTTTTACAAGATAGTCTTTGGTAGAACGGGGAGTGAAGTTGAATTCCAAATTACCTAGGGCATTCTTTTTATGCGAATAAACTGTACCATCCACGGTGATTTTTTCAGCATCGAGTTGGCCTTTTTCTGGAAGTACTATTTCAACAGTATAGTCTTGAACGTTTTCAACTTCTTTAACGTTATGTGGGTCGGGGATTAAACGTAAATTAACACCTAATGCAGATGCGTGATCGGCGTGGTCAAATGCAAGCTTTGGCTCTGAACAGTTTTGAAAACTGAGAACCATGAATCCTAGGATTGATCCAAGCAATATACGTTTCATAGAATTTCCCCCTATTGAAAGTATCGGCTAAGCTATTGATGTATTAAAGGCAAAATGAAATCAGCTTTATATAATCTCATATTGAATCGAGAAGTTGTTTTAGGTTGAGACATTTTTTTCGAATTAGTACCTAAAATGTCATCACTGTCGATTTTTTAGACATTATTTTAAGGATATATGGAATGTATTTGAGGAAGAGTTGGATTTAGATTTGCTTAAAATAAATCTACAGGAGTTTTTGAATGTTCTTAAGACTGTTATCTTTTATATTCATCTGTAGTTCTTTATCTGCGTTGCCTTTTCGGGCTCAAGCAGACGATATGACATATTCTTATTATAACTATAAGACCAGTGCGATAAAAGCTACGTGGATTAAACAGAAGCGACCTTTGCTATTATGGATTCATGGCTGTAATCAAAGTGATACTAACTTTGTTGAGATTACTGATATTGTCGCCAAGACGAAGTCCATCAATCCTATTATTATGGCACCTCATCAAAAATCAAAATGGAATGTTTTAAAATGTTGGAATTTTTTGTCATCTAAAATGCAGTCCCGTAGTGGCGAGTTTATGCAAGTAGTCTCTGAAATACAAAAATTAGTGACAGCTGGAGTTGTAGATCCAGAAAGAATTTTTGTTGGAGGATTTTCTTCTGGAGGCATGTTTGCCAATCACTTAGCCCTTTGTTTTCCAGATATGTTTAAAGGCGCATTGGTTCACTCAGGAGGGCCTTTCAAGGTAGCTGGTGGAATATCAGTAAATTCAGCCAGAGATAATGCCAAAGAAGCACTTATTTGTGCACAAGATGCTAAAACTATTCGTTTGAAAACACTCTTATATATCCATGGTGAAAAAGATAAGGTCGTCTTAGCTAGGCTTGGAAGAAATGCTTTTGAGCAATCTGTTGAGTATTTGGATTATTTAGATGATGGACGTCTTAATCAATCCTCTAAAGCAGTTTTTAGAAATGGATATGACGGATTAAGTGTTTATTATCCAAATGAAAAATCAACGCATTTTATAGAAATTGCGAATATGGGACATAGATGGTCTGGCAGTAAAGCTGGTTCACGTTTTAGTTCTCCGGATACTTTATCTGCCATTGATGTATTTTTAGAAGCGACTCTGAACTTAAAATAGATACTATTTTTCTTTGTAGTATTTAGAAACTTGTTCCCAATTTACGAGCTGCCAAAAGTTTTTTGCATAGTCAGCTCGTTTATTTTGGTAACTTAAATAGTATGCGTGTTCCCAGACATCTAAACCTAAAATCGGTCTTCCTGAATCAGTAGCTATATCCATTAAGGGATTATCTTGATTTGCTGTCGTGGTGATTTTAAGGGTTCCGTCATCAGTTTTAATAAGCCAAACCCAACCAGATCCAAAAACTGATAAAGCAGCAGTTTCAAATTGTTCTTTAAATTTGTCGACAGAATCAAACGACTTGTTAATCGCCTTTTCAAGCTGAGAACTCATTTTTTGTTTTTTTGGTTCCTTAGTTAATAGAGTCCAAAAGAAAGAATGATTCCAATGTCCGCCGGCATTGTTACGCACTGCTGGAGAATAATTCTTTGTATTTTTTAAGATTTCTAACAGATTGCCCGTAATCTTAGATGTATCAACTGCACTATTTAGTTTGTCGACATAGGCTAGGTGATGTTTTCCGTGATGAGTTTCCATTGTCTGCTTGTCGATAATAGGTTCCATATCGGAAGCAGAGTAGGTTAAAGCGGGCAATGAAAATGGAGACGTCAATTCATTGAGGTCTTTGATAGTCGCTGCGAAACTGAATGAAGGAATAAGAATGAGTATAATAGTTTTTAACATGATGTTTACCTCTGGTTTAAAAATACCTATTCCAGATAGGGGCTCAAGACATTTTATTGTCATGACATGTGGGGTTGATCTCTAAACGAAGAAAATGCTATGGGACGTGAATTAGTAGATAAAACTAAAACTTCTTTATGAGGGAAAATCCGAAAGTTTTTTTCTCGACGTAATCTGATTTGTAAAAATCTCGCAGGAATCGACATCTTCAATATAGTCCGTTTATATACGTACGCTGCGTAAAATAGGAAAATGCCCTGCTTCTGAACAAGGCATTTTAGATTTTGATTAGTCTAAATAAATTTTTCCATCTGCCTTTAGAACTACAACTCCAGAAATGTCTTCATGATCGTAAGCACATTTGTTACCTACTCGGTCACTAATGTCGATTCCAGAACTAAGAACTTCTGCCTGTGAAAGTGGGCAAAATATATGTTCGCTATAGTGGGAAACATCTTTGATATATACTTTACAACTGCCATCACTATTTTTTTGAACAGAGGCTACTTTGGCTGCAAATTGAGCTTCACCCAAACAGTTTTGGGCAGATGCTGAGATACTTATCATGGTTAATACGAATCCGAAAAATAGAGCTTTCATTGGAGACTCCTTTGATAGGTGCTTTTATAAAGGCTCTTGGTGAAAAATAAAAGACAATGTTCTGTTAAGAATTTATTCCCTGACTGTTGAAAAGGTCATAGTGTATATCTAATTGACAGAAGCTTCTCATCTTCGCCCAAAACGATCTTTTATTTAACTTTTGTCATACTTCGTGAGCCCTAAGCAATTTTAGATCACATAGGTATTTGATGTTTGGTACGAGGCTTGCTTTCTCTATTATTTTATAAATATAAAAATAGAGGAAAAATCAGATGAAAAAAGTATTTCCAAAAATTTTAGGTGCCTTGGTCGTATTTACTTCTGTTCAAGGACTTGCAGATTTAGCACCTGCTTTGACTCAGCAGCAAGTTTCTACTTATTTTCGAGAAGAAGCTGATTTTTATATGTGGAAAGTTAATAAAAATGCACCCGCAGAAGGTCAATATCAATGTACTAATAATTATGCGCATATTTTGAATAAAGGTTCGATGGATATTGTGTATGTTATGGGGTATTTGGATGATGCTGGCGGTAAAGCTTCAACGATCGGCGTTGATGGAACAAATTATGGTGTGGCAAGAAGCAGTGATGAGGCGATCTCAAATGCGATTCTTGCTAAGTTGACAGAGCCTTGCAAAAAATCTACTCAAAAATTATGTGAATTTTCTATTATAGATCGTTCAAATGCGATTACAAAACTTGGAAAAAATATTCAGATGTTTGGTCGTTCGGTGCGCGTCAATATTACTCTAGGATATTCTTCGGTAAGCGAGATTTACGAAAAAAATATAACTAGTTTAAAATCCCAGCAGGAATTACAATCCAGACAAGCAGAGGCATTATTTTTAAATGGTATTCGCACGGCTGATGTGGCGATTTACAATGGACATTCTCGTAATGGAGGAGGACCTGATTTTGCGCCACCGGTCTTGAAGGCTGATAACCATACAAACTATGCTCACTATCTTAAAAATCGAATAGAAATAGGAAAAGTTTTATCGGCTCTTAAAGACAGAAGAGACGATAATCTTGTACTAGGATTATTTTCTTGTTCTTCGAATCCTCATTTTTCTAAACGACTTTTGAGTGTAAACCCTAAGCAAAAAATGATTTTAAGTGGTGATACTATGTATACGAATGAAACGACGGTGGGATCTTTGGGATATTTGGAGTCCATGATGAGAGGACTCTGTGGTGATGAATTAACACAGGCGGCACGTCAATCTGATCGTATGATCTATGGGTTTTCCGACTATAATATGAAATAATATTTTTGTATAAATGCAGAATTTTATAAAACGCATAAGGTAACTTATGCGTTTTCAATTTGATCGGTTGTCTGAGGTTCAAGTCCTGAATACAATAATTTAAAATGTAGGAGATAGCCTCGAATGAAGATATTATTGTTTTCTGGAAGTTTGCGTAAAGATTCTTTGAATAAAAAACTTTTAAATCAAATTCATGAAATCTTAAAAGAAGATAAAAATTTAGATGTTCAGATATTGGATCTTCAAGAGCTAAATTTTCCTGTTTATGACGGAGACATCGAAGCATTGGGAATTCCAGAAAGTGTATCTAGAATGGGTCTGGCTATATCACAAGCCGATGCTATAATTATTTCTTCTCCGGAGTATAATGGCTCGATTGCGAGCCCTTTAAAAAATGCTATTGATTGGGTATCACGTCTAAGGCCAGTTCCTTGGGAAAAAAAGAATGTTTTATTAACGGGAGCATCTCCTGGATATTTTGGAACAATCAGAGCTTTAGGCCATACACTGGCGCCATTTCAGGCTCTTGGAAGTTATGTTTATCCCCAGAATTTTGCCTTGCCCAAAGCAGGAGAAGCCTTTGGTGAGGACGGAAAAATTAAAGATGCCTCCATAGAAAAGAGACTGCGTGAAGTTTTAAAAGGTTATTTACTTTATGTAGATCGATAGTGGACGTTAGCTTATAAAGTTTAAGAAAATGAATAATATTTAGTCACTACTCTCAATATGATTGAATCGATTTTGTAAAATTTGATGGAATACCATTTTAGAGTTAACTTTGACTTCAGAGGTAGGAGGGTATCCATGAAGGGACTTTTTGTCAGAGTTGTTGGAATAGGTCTTATAGCTTTAATTGCAGGTTGTAGTAAGACTACGGAGAGTCGAACAACTGCTTCATCAGGCGACGTGAGTAGTGCGAGTGTTTCTAGTTTAGATACAGCTCGGCAAGCATTAGTTAAGTTTAAATTAACGGACGCACCAAATAAGAGCTTAAAGTCTGTCATTGTGGATATTGATCACATGGAAGTTCTTTTGGCCGGGCAAGGTAAATCCGGTAGATTAAAAGTTGCAAAAGGTTTAGGGCCTGTAGATTTATTGACATTGCAGAATGGGGTTACTCTGCCACTAGAAGATGTCGTTGCCCCTGCGGGCCTACAGATTCAGCAAATTAGATTAGTTTTAAAATCGGAAGGGCATTATGCTGTAAAATCAGATGGTTCTTCGTGTGAGTTAAAAACTCCTAGTGCTCAAAAAACAGGTGTCAAAATTATTCTAACGAACAAAGTTCAATTTGAAGCAGGACACGAATATAATATTGTCGTTGATTTTGATGCTTTAAAATCTGTTGTTGTAAGAGGTAATGGTGAGTGTTTACTAAAGCCTGTACTTAAGTTGAAGTCAGCTTATAAATCACCTATTATAGTTGATGATGAAAATTCTGAAGATGATGGCGAAGATCATTCAGGTGGTGGTTCTAGTGAAGACCCCACGGATGGTGGAGGTTCATCAGAAGAAGATGAAGTTTTTGAAGAAGATTCTGACCCTGTAGATGGAGGAGAAGAACTAGTTACTGAACCTAATGAAAACGAAAATGTTGATGATGGATGGGATTATACTCCAATCGTTGATGGAGAGGAAATTCCGGAAATATCAGCAGATCAACTGGATCAACTTTTATAAAAGGAAGCAGACCTTCGGGTCTGCTTCTTTTTTAGCTATCCGTCATTTGCTTTTCGGGAACCCCGAATTTTTCTTGATCTTTGATGATTGTCTTAGGGAAAACCGTTGCATTTGGAGCTACTGTAGCTCTTCGCCCTATCTCGACCCCGCCAAGAACTTTTGCAGCCAAACCGATGGTACTTCCAGAGTGAATCGTCAGGTGATCTACGACCAAGTAACCTTTCATTCCGTAATGAGCCATTAAGTAAGCGGAACCTCCAATGGTCACATAGTCTCCTAATTTAATAAGAGCTGGATCAGAGATATTTGAAGAGTTGATCATACAGCCTTTACCCATTTTCATACCCATAGCTTTAAAAAAGAAAATATTTAAAGGTGTCGGCGTAATAAAATCCAGTACAGTGTATCTTACTAGATAAGTAAGAGCATTGTGATAAAACCACGGGACTGACTCTAGAGAAAACCAAGGGCCACGGTAGGTTTTGATAAAAGGTAAAGCAGGGGCATTGAAAATTGGAACTATTACTATCAAAGTTAAAATAAATAACATGAACCCAGATGCTATAGAGATTCCTAATGAGAGGGCTTTTAAAACGATAGGAAAGTGATTGCTTACTTCGGAAATCCATTGAAATAAAAGTATTCCAGGGGTTAATGAAATACCCAGACACATCACATAGGCTAATAAAACTGGAAGTATGGCGAAAATATAAGCGAGTTGGTGAAATTTTCGAAGAAAACTTTCAAGGACTCCAGAGAGTCCTGATTTTTTCGATCTTTCTGCATTTATATCTTGGATATCTTGATGATGTGTCATTCAGTTTTTTCTTTATATTAAAGATTATTTGATTCCTTTTTCATTAATGTCACAGTTATTCAAGTGCCAGTAATAGTATTCACCCTTAACATACTTAAGGTGACCTTGGCGTGTGTTGAAGTTCCAAGAAAAGACACCGTTGTTACGACCATTTCTGAATTTCCAATAAGAAGCATCAACCTCGTACCAAAGCCAAACTAGATTTCTATCAAAGACAACTTCTGAAAAAGAAGAGTCTGTAGTGATGTGAAATCTAAAACTATGCTGGGCAAGATCTTGATAAACTAAAAAAGTTCCCCCCTCATCAAGCTGGCATTGTCCAAGATATTCCATGGAAGACTCTGGAGAGTTTTGAGTTAGGGGGGCTGCTGAAGTCATTGAGGCGAACAGAAGTGTAAATGCAATCAGTGTGTTTTTCATTATGGAATGCTCCATGTTTACGAGGTTATCTTCAATATAAAAGCTTAGGATGTTGCCTTCACTCTGTCTATCTGTGCTCGTAGACCTAGGTCGAGTTGTTAGAAAATTGTTAGTATCTAGTCACTGGAGTCGGCATCGGTGGATATAGGTTCGATGGACTTATTAATGGTCTTAAGAACACTTAAAGATATTTGCTTAGGTATGTGGTGTGTACAGACATGGGATTATAAACTTATAGGAGCAAAATGACACTGAGATGGTTGGCCCTAGCTTTGCAATACCATCCCTCCGGATGGGGGCTCCAAAATGAAATCACTATTTTTTCTATTTAGTTTAATAACAATTTTTACTGTACCCAGTCAGGCGGATTTAGTCTGTAGGGCTGTCGATAAGGGATGGGAAGAGCACTCTTCCGGTCATGGGTCTTGTGATGAGTGTTTACAAAGACATGGGTCCTGTGAGGAGACTTGCAGTATACGTTTTACGACATGTCAAGTTACTGGCAAGGATATTCGTGGTCGCACAATAACACTGACGGCATCGGGGGATTCTCGCTATGAGGCTGAAGGAGAAGCCCTAGATAACTGTCGTCGCTATTTAAATCAATGCAGTGTTTCGTCTTGTAGTTCTGATTCAGAAATTATTTCCAGAAAAACTTGCGTAAGACCCGCAACTACAACTTCTCAAAATCAAATTACTCAGCAACGCCAATAATTGCAGGCATAGGATATAAAATGAAAAATCATATCGCAAAAATGTCGGCATGGGTTGCCGGATTCGTTTTCACTTCGACAGCGCAGGCAATGCCGACGACGGTCAAAGATTGGACTTTAGCTGAGATCGGAAATTTCTGTGTAGCGTATACAGAACAAAAATTAAATGAACAGATTTTTAGGTTTGAATTAGTTTATGAAAAGTCAGGGCAGTTTCCTGTAGAAACTTTGATTCGTGAAAATCCTGAAACTTCAAATGCCTTAGCCATTAAGATGACCACAGAAGTAAAGCCTATTCAGTCATATTCATTTGTGACGATGGCTAATTCAGATGGTTCTCGTATTTTTTGGCAAGTTCCTAAAAATACAGAGGCTCTTGTTGCTTATATAAAAAGACAGACTCGATTGAGTATGAAAGTAACAAAAAGCGATAATACGACAGCTGCGTTGATGTTCTCTCTGAGAGGTTCAAGTGCGACCGTTGATGCCCTTATTAAGGAATGTGCACAAGGTAAATCTATTGTTGCGACTGCTTTTGATAAAGACTTTATTTCAGTAAAGGCAGTTGATCAGTTAGACCCTTTGAAAGTTAATGAGACTAGATCTAAATTATTAAGGGATCTTTACTTACAAGGTCATAAAAGTTACTCAGAGAAACTAGTTCTTCAAAAAGAGCTATCTACTTTGAATACAAAATATACAACTTTGGTGCAAGAGTTAGCAAAGCTGACAGGTCAGTTAGATCAAATGACTCAAAAGGAACTCATTGCTCTACAAAATCAAAAAATACAACTAGAAGGAAAGATTAAAAAATTTGAACAAGACATTTTAAAACAAACAGACTCAGTAAAGTCTAAAGAGTCTGAGTTGCCGGCGGCAAATGCCGCCTACGAGCAGGCTTGGGCAGAGGTTTCTAAAATTGAGCCGGAATATGATCGACTTGCAAAATCTGTTAAAACAGCAGAAGCAGAGCTGAATACGGATACTTCTAGATCTGAAAGTATCGCAAATGATGTGGTTCAGAAGGAACGATCTTTAGAGGTCCTAGAGCGAGAATTACAAAGTTTGAGTCAGCAGAGATATCAAGCTGAAACTGAGATGAATGACTTCAAATATAAAGTTAATGACCTTGAGCAAATGCAACGTCGTTTTGATACTCAAAGAGAAACTAGAAGTCGTGTGGATTCTCATCCAGTGGCTCGTTTTTGTGAAAGAAATAGCCATGAAAAGTGTCGTAGCTTGGTGGATAATATCCAACGTCGAGCACGGGATGAAGTAAGTAATCTTTATGAGAATGTTCGAGATAATGCAGTTTGGGCTCAGAATATAATTCGTGAAAAACAGAATTTGATGTCTCAATTGGAT
>JBHIVS010000029.1:0-11017 GCA_041987885.1 Pseudobdellovibrionaceae bacterium
CATTTTGATCTACTGATATGGACCAACTTGCGATTTTGCCAAAGCAAGGTGAGTTCGGCGAACAGTTCGAGCTAGGATCAAAACCTAAAAACTCAAGCTCACAGATTGCTGAGCTTGGAGATTGAGGATCCGGGAATGAGTTCGTGCATTTTAGGCGAACTTTGTCTCCGCTTTTAACAAGGCGCCCGCTGGTGGCTTTTCTTGTAAGCTTACCGTGCTTAATTTCGCCGCTATCAAATTCCACTAAAACATCTGTGCCGGGTAAAAGAAAACTTTCTATTTCGGATTTTACAACAACAGAAGTTCCCACAATAGTAATCACATTTTCCATAAGCCCACAGCCTGAAGGAACATACTTAGGACAATTAAAGCTGCTTGGTAAAAAAGAAATAGATAATAGAAAAATCGTTAACGAAATCCCAGCAATGATAATCCATTTTTTCTTAGTCATATACTAAGATTAGGGTACTCATTCAGAGAGTGTCTAATAAAAAAGCCTCGATTTTTAGGTCGAGGCTTTTTTTAAATTATCAGAAATTTTTGAAGTCCTTATTCTACTTCGTGGGCAAGCGGTCTGCGCGGAGCTCTGAAGTAGGTTCTTGGAGAAAGCTCTAACAAGTCAGAAAGTTTTTGCATGTAAACGCAGGCATATCTGTCTAGTTGATATGCAAAGTAGCTTTCTTCATTTCCAGCTCTCATCAATTGACCCCAGTTTGCATTGTACAAAGCCTGTTGTTTTTTGATCAATTGGCTGATCTGAGAATCGATTTCAGAAATCTGTTTTTGCAAAGTTTCGATTTGAGGTTCGTTAGGTGGAACCTGTTTTTCGATCTTTTTAGTCATGATTTCAGTCAATTCATCTTCAAGAGGCTCTTTTTTTCTCATTAGAGTTTCGATCTCTTGATTGATAGGTTCTGCTTTTTTATTGTTTTCAACTTCAACGTCAAGCTCTTCGATAACCATCGCAGTACGCCAGTTACAATCTTTTTTAAGACGTAAGATGTCTCCGTAAATATGGTCACCTACGTAAACGATATCATCACCATTTAGATCTAAGTCCGCAGTGAATTTTTTGGCATTACCACCTTGATAAATACCAGGAGTAAGTTTTCCTTCCATATTTGTCATAGATCCATCTTCTGGATTTACGCGAAGGTACTTATTGTTCTCATAGAAAAACTTTGGTTTTGAAGAGAAGGTAATAACGAACTCAAACAAATCCTGCCAAGATTTATACTCTTGAAGGAAGGGTTGAATTGCATAGTCCAACAATAATTTCGTGTAGTGATAATCAGAATTTGTAAGTACGAAAATCTTTTTACCATGACGACGGAATTTTTCTAATGCTTTAACCAGTTCTGGATCTTTGATGATGTATTCATCTAAATTTTCTTTAACGACATCTTTTAAAGAACCATCTCTGTGCGCTTCGTCTAAAGCATCCAAAACGTCATCTGCGATTTGAGCGTATTCAGGATATTTGTTAGCTGGATCCGTGTCTTTAAGCTCTACGATTTGCGCAATCAAATTGGCCAAAGAAATAGAGAAAGATGTGTCGACAGCTAAATAATCGCTATTGCTAAGATCGATGTATGTCGATTTATATAGTTTTTGGTGAGTTTTGAAATCCAGTGGCTTTAGGCCGTGGAAGCTTGAACGAATAGCCGTATAGCGATTTAGCTTTAAAAGATTTCCTGTCTTACGGTCGATAGCAAGTCCACGGATCGCAAAATTATAATCAAAAACAAGCTTTTTTAAAGTTTCAGGATAACCACGCTTGACGAGTTTATCGATCATTGTGGTGTGTGAAAGACGTTCGAAGTTTTCGCTATTATAGCGAACCAATGTATGATCCATGTCGACGCCGATGTAACGGATCTTTTTTAAATTAAGAGTTCTGTTTACAAAAACTTTTCCAGGCATTTTTACTCTCTTGTGTTGTTAATTAATCCCCTTGGGAGGTAGAAATAGAAGCCTCCACCAAGGTTTTCTTGGCCCTGCCTTCAGAGCCAAGATTATGATTATACCACTAGAGAAAACGCGCAGCAAGAGTTTGAAAGGTGAGGGGGAGTTAAATCCTAATGCGTCGGATTTACTCGTCTTTTACCAAATTTGAACTCTGTCTTTTTCCGGCAACACCATTTTATCATCTGGTTTACATTTAAAAACCTCGGCAAAAGCGGGCTGATGCTTTATTTGTTCGTTAATTCGTGCCGGACCTGAAGCGTGGCTATCTGTTTTTCTAAGTAATTTAGCCTGCTCAGGACGGATGACTTCACACCATAATCTTCCGTAAGCCGTAAAGAACTTCTTTTTATCCTCTTCTGTTCCCTTGTTTTTAGGGAAAGCGGCTTTGTAAGAAAAGGTGAGTCCAACGAGATCGGCAACGTTTTCACCTAAGGTCAGCTTCCCGTCATGCTCAATGGCGTTGAACTGTTCAACCATTTTTAGTCCGCGAAGATTAAACTCCATAATGTCCTTAGTGGTCATCCATTGTTTTAAACGACCATCGGCATCGTATTTAGAGCCTCCGTCATCGATAGAGTGGCCTAGCTCATGCCCAACCACAGCGCCGACGGCTCCGAGATTTTCAATTAAAGATCCTTTGGAGTCGTAAAATGGATATTGAAGAATACCAATGGGCATTACGAATTTATTTTCAGATGCAGAGTAATAGGCATTAACAGTCAGTGGGCTCATGGCCCAGGCGTCCATGTTTGCAGGCTCTTTCATTTTTTTGAGATTTTTTTCCCAACGAGCGGCTCTTAGGGTGCGGGCATTTTCAATGGCATTTAACTTTGAATACTGACGTTCTGGGAGATAATCCCATTCTTTTTCAGTATGGGGTTGAACTAATTGTAAGCGAGCTTTTTCGATTTTACGAATGGCTTCTTTGCGGGCAGCTTTTGAAAGCCAAGAATTGTCTTTCAGCCCTGTGATGATCGACTGACGAATTTTTTCTGCGGCCTCGATAACAGGTTTTTCATCAAAGTTAGGGAATATTTTTTCGATTAAAACAGTGTCGATCTCTTTGGCAAAGCTGCTGCTGACTTGAGAAGTACAACGTTCTTGGCGGGAAGATCTTTTTTCTGGGCCACCAAAATATTTTTTCTCGAAATTAAACTGAGCTTGAAAGTATTTAGGATACGCATCATCCATAATGTCTTGAGCTTCGGAAACTAGATATAGATCCTTCCAAGTTTCAAGAGGTATCGATGTTAATTTCGAATCCAAGAACTCAATGGCTTCTGGAATTGGAACATTTATTTTTGTATCTTTAGGGATATTTTTGAACATGATCTCTAATTGAAGTTGAGGATACTTTTTTAAAGCCTCTGCCTGAGAAATAGTTCTGTTTTCATCCCATCTTTGGCGACGAGCTGCTGCTTCGGGGAAAATCTTTACGAAATCTTTTTCAAATTGAATTAAATTGGTGGCTCTTGCGCTGATATTTTTATCAGATGATTTTGGTTCGATGCTCTTAATTAGAATTTCTAGATTTTTTTGATAGTCCTTAAGTAAGGCTTCTTGGGTATAATATTGATGATCATTTAAATTCATGAAACTTGTGTAAAGAGTCGCATCCATTTTATTGGGATCAAGATTGTTATTGCTCGCCCAGAAACCAAACAACCCACCTTTGCCTTTGTGAGGGTTATTGTTCATCAAGGTGACGAAAGACTTTATATCTTTTATTTCAGCAATTTCTTTTTGAAGCTTGGTGATTTCTGTTCTTTCAGAGTTGGCTTTGCTTTGCGCATTCATGCAGGCCATATAGTAATTACGAACTTGCAGGGTTCTTTTATCAAGATTTTTATTTTTGGGCAGATCTTTCATAAAATCCATTTGAACCTGTAAAAGTCTTTCGCGAGAGTCGCTAAAGGCAAACAAATGGCGAGATCTATCGTCGCGGAGCTTAAAGCTGTCTTCTGCTTTTGAGCAAACATATGCATGAAAGTCATCGCAGGGATTAATATTTTCATTAACTGGGAAATCTCGACGATCAGGGATTATAGAGCTTTTAGGAGCTGCTGGTGATTGTAGTGAGATCAGCAAAACGATAGGGATTAATAATTTGCTCATTGTGTTCCTCTAGGTTGTCGTACTCTTTTGAAAAAGCTTAACCTGAACTTATGCATAATGAAAGAAATTGTTGGCATAACTAATCTGCAAAGGCATTATCTACAGCGCATGTCTTACGCAGAACCAACTCTTTCAGAAGAACAAAAAGTCGCTCTTGATATTTTAAGATCAGGAGACAATGTCTTTTTGACGGGAGGAGCTGGTAGTGGAAAGAGCTTTTTGATTCGTCATTTTATGAGAGAAATTGATTCTGCCGAAATGCCGATATTAGCAAGTACAGGTGCTGCTGCTGTCTTATTAGGGGGACGAACCTTCCATAGTTTCTTTGGATTGGGAATAATGGAAGGTGGAGCCAAGGCGGCTTTTGATCGCGGTTTGAATGATAAAAAGCTAATGTCAAGATTGCGTAATGTCGAAGGTATTATCATTGACGAAATTTCAATGATTCCGGGCAAAGCATTTTTAGTGGCAGAGGCTTTATCAAGGGCCTCCAGAGAATCAAATCTTCCTTGGGGTGGGATGCGCGTTATTGTGGTGGGTGATTTTTTGCAGTTACCACCGGTTACTCAGGCAGGGCCTAGAGATTGGAGTTTTTTAACTTCGGTCTGGAAACGATCTGGGTTCCGTACTATCGAGCTTTCTCATAATCAACGAGTTAGCGATAATCAGTTTTTAGATGTTTTGAGTGAAATTAGAAAAGGACGAGTTAATACAGCTGTTCAAGACTTTCTTAATGAACATGTTCGTGATCACGATGAATCCGATAAAGGAACTCGTCTATTTGCTCGCAAAAATTTGGCAGATGGCTTCAACGAAAGAAAGCTTTCAGAAATTGACGAAGACGAAATTGCAATTCCAACTCTTTATATCGGTGATGAAAGAAGTATTACTCTTTTAAAGAAGAACTCTCCTGTTCCTGAAAATTTGATTTTAAAAATTGGTTGTGAAGTGATGCTCTTGCAGAATGATCCGCAAAGACGTTGGGTCAACGGAACTCGTGGAACTGTCGTTGATTATTCTGATGAAACATTATTCATTAAAAAATCAAAAGGTCGAGTTATTGAAGTCCCTAAAGCAAGTTTTACTTTGCAAAATGCGGACGGGGAAGTTCTAGCTCATCTAGAGCAATTTCCAGTCACTCTGGCCTATGCAACAACAATTCATAAATCTCAGGGATCTACTTTGGATGAGCTTTGGTGTGATCTAAGTCGGCTGTGGGAGCCAGGTCAGGCCTATGTAGCTTTAAGTCGTCTGAGATCTTCGCAAGGTTTGAAACTGATTGGTTGGAGCCCTCGATCTATTATCGTAGATCCTGTGGTATTAGATTTTTATAAAAATTTAAATACTGAGTTTTAAAAAATTTTAAATAGATCAAACACAAATCCTAAGAGCATAAAAATCACGAAGGTCTGAAAGAGGGCTGCCGGAATAAACCATTTTGGTGTGCGAGCGTGCGACATAAACCTCTCTTTAGTTATAAAAGTATTTAGTTTATCGGAGGATTGTTTGGAATCTTAAGCGTCTTGTTTGCAGACTTAAAACTTGTTCGATGTTCCTTAATTTATAAGTATATGTAATTACTAAGTTATTCTGGCTTGAATCTGTGGGCTTTTAGAGATAGTGTCTGCATTATAAGTTAATAATGGAGGACCTAATGGCTCAAATTACAGAGAAAAATCCTGTTGGTTTAAATGGGGTTGATTTCATCGAATACTCTGGCCCCGATGCCACTTATTTTGAAAAAGTTTTTAAAAACTATCACTTCAAAGAGGTGGGGCAAGTTCACGGTAAAAACATTAAGTTGTATCGCCAAGGTGACATTAATTTTATCTTAAATTGTGAGCCGCAAACCTTTGCAACTGATTTTGCAAAAATTCATGGTCAGTCAATTTGCTCTACGGGCTTTAGAGTGTTTGATGCGGAGAAGGCATTTCAAGTGGCTGTAGAAAGAGGCGCTCGCCCTTATGATGGCAATGATCATCAAAAGGGAGCAACTCCATTCCCTGCTATCTACGGCATTGGTGATTCGTTGATTTATTTTATCGATGAAAAAAACCATAACAAACTTTATAACGAAATTTTTCAAGTTAAAGCCGAAGATAAAGCTCCCGTTGGAGCAGGCTTTACAGTTGTAGATCATTTCACAAACAATGTGCCTAAAGGTGAAATGGATAAATGGGAGCAATTCTACTCAAAAGTATTTGGTTTCTATGAAGCTAAATTTTTCGATATTAGAGGTGCAAAAACAGGATTGCTTTCAAGAGCGATGCGTTCTCCGTGCGGAAAATTTTCAGTGCCAATTAATGAACCGACGGAAAGTAAATCGCAAATTCAAGAGTATCTTGATGAATATAAGGGCTCTGGAATCCAACACGTTGCTTTGTTGACGAATAAAATCAACGACTCCGTAGAGATGTTGAAAAATAGCGATATTCAGTTTTTAACCCCTCCTCCTCATACATATTATGAAATGCTACACGAGCGTGTAACAGGAGTTACGGAAGACCTAAAGCAACTAGAGAAAAATGCAATTCTGGTTGATGGTGATAAAGAGGGTCGTTATTTGCTTCAGATCTTTACGAAAAATACATTCGGTCCTATTTTTTATGAAGTTATTCAAAGAAAAGGTCACGATGGTTTTGGTGATGGAAATTTCCAAGCACTTTTTGATGCTATCGAAAGAGATCAAAAAGAGCGTGGTTTTTTAGATTAAAAATTATGAGACTTATAGAGACAATTAAAAGACCTCAGCGTGGAGAAAAAATAACGGATCTGGAAGCAATGGCTTTGGCAATTGAAGAGGCCAAAAAAGGTGCGACAAGAGTGAGTCCGAATCCCTTGGTGGGGTCTGTAGTTGTCGATATTCACGGAAATTTTTTATCCAGTGGGTATCATGAGTTTTACGGTGGCCCCCATGCGGAAGTGAATGCAGTTCAAGGCTTAACAAATGATGAACTGCAAGGGGCTACGGTTTTTGTTACTTTAGAACCCTGTGCTCATGAAGGTAAAACGCCTTCTTGTGCAAAAATGTTAGCTAAATTGCCTTTAAAAAAAGTTGTCTATGGACTTGTTGATCCGAACCCTTTGGTTGCAGGACAAGGGGCGCAGATAATTATCGATAGCGGCATTCAGGCAGAGTTATTTCACACTTCAGATAGTGCTATAAATGAATTTATGCATCAGCAACTTGAACAAGTGTGTGAAGCTTTCTTAAAAAACTTTCGTAGCAAAGAAGTCTTTGTGGCTCTTAAGATTGCGACGAGTTTAGACGGTCAAATTTCCCTAGAAAATGGCGAAAGTAAGTGGATTACTGGTGATGAGGCTAGAATTTACTCCCATTACCTACGAGCTTGCTATGATATGATTTGCGTGGGTGCTGGCACCATTCGTAAGGATGATCCTTCGTTGGATATTCGTCATCCATCTGTGCAAAAAGAAATTAAATTGTTGGTGATTGATCCTCGCGGAGACATTGCAAAGAATTTTTCAAAATATAAATTTAGCAGTATTCATAAAGCAGAAAATATTTTTTTTGCAGTTTCAGATGAATTAGTTTTTTCTGAGTTTGCAAATTTTCCTCAAGAGTTACGACGCCAGATTATTCCGGTACCAGTTCTGAAAAAAGGTATTTTAAAACTAAAAGATCTTTTGCAGAGACTTTACGACTTAAAAATTCGCTCCTTGTACGTTGAAGGTGGGGGAGTGACGGCATCTACTTTTCTAGAGCAAAACTTGGTAGATCGTCTTTATTTATTCCAAGCTCCAATTTTATTGGGTGCAGGCAAGGGGTGGACTTCAGGAGTTCATTTGGACGCCATGGCATCCAAACTTCAGTTGATCGACCCAACGGTTACTTTGTTGGGTAAAGATTTCATGGTGAGTGGAAAAGTAGACATTTCTAGGGGCTCCTCTGAGGAGTTAAATACAAAAGAGTTTGAGGACAAAAAAATGACTAATAATTACCGATGGATACGCGGAAATAATGGTTGGTTTTTTGGGGTTTGTGATGGTTTATCCAAGACTTTTGGACTGGAATCTTGGATTTTGCGCGTTATCTTTTTCCTGTCGTTTTACCTTTTTGGGGCTGGTTTGGGCTTATATTTGATCCTAGCCTTTTCTATGCCACGGGAAGATAAACTTGATAAAGCACATAATAGGAAAATTCTGGGTGTTTGTGCTAGAATAGCCAAAAGGTCTCAAATTGAGATCGGTCTCGTTAGAGCTGCATTCGTAGCTTTAGCGGTGGGAACGCTAGGAGTGGCGTTCTTAGTCTATCTTGCCTTGTACTTTGTTTATCCCAAAGACTAGCAGATTAGGCATTTTCAAGTCGCCTTTAAGGTGCAGGAGTACTATTTTTTTATATGGGTGATGACAGTAGGTCTATCGTTAAGTCCCTTAAGAACGAACTTTCAATGTTTCTAGAAGTTTTCCAAGCGGAAAATAAAGAAGAAACCCAGCAAGAACATGACTTAGATTTTTTGGAAGAAATGGATTCCGAAGAAGTACATGATGCCATCAAAGTTTTATCTCAACAGCGCAGAGCTTTAAATCAAAAGCTAGAATCAGTTCAAAAAGAACTGGATTTGAATGCTGCTAAATTAGAGAGTCTTAAATTAGCAAAAGCTGATTTTTCTGATGTCGAAAAACGCATTCAAGAACTAAGTGATTTAGGTGCAGCAGTTTCTGAGAATTTAGCAAATGTTGATAAAGAACTTAGAAACTACCGTGTTCGTGAAGACGAACTACAAGCAGAATTTCTAGAGTCTATCTAAGACTCTAGTTATCTTTCGCGATTTTTAAACTCTTTCCATTCTTTCAGTTTGCGAATACTTTGTTGTAAAACTGTTTCCAAAATCACCAACTCTTTACGAGTTGGTGTGTTTTGTAAAAGCATTCTACGCAATACCGTATAGACATTAATTTTTCTTTGGGTGTCGATATCAAAACCCATTTCACGAAGCCAAGTTTTTAGAGTTTCATCGGGATTGATGCCCTTGACTCCTTGAGGAGCACGGCGGGCTTTTCCTCCATCAAGTGTTGTTCTGGTGCCACCCCATTTTTTACGGAGTGAAAACATCGCCAATAAAGTTGCTTGTGCTAAATTCAAACTCCAATTTTCACCAAAGGTTGGAAGGCAGGCACAAAAGTGAGTATACTCTAGATCACTTCCCGCTAAACCCCAATCTTCAGGACCAAAAATTAAGTGCACCACATAAGGCTCATCAGAGCTAATTTGAAATTGTGGGGCATGATCAGCGATATCTTCAAGAACATCGTCGATGTCTAAGACTTGTCGTCCTTTTCCATCACGTGCTGTAAAAGAAATACGAATACTGTCAGGTTCTTGATCTAAAAATTCTTGCCAAGAAGCGTAGACAACGCGGTTTTGTAATCCATTTTGTCCTGTGGCGGCTGCTTGTTGTGCTTCGTAAGTTAATTCACACTGTGGATCGATCAATATAAGCTTATCAATACCCATATTGCTCATGGCTCTTGATGTGGCACCAATGTTTCTTTCATAAATAGAACGAACTAAAACTATACGAGCTTCAAAAGGGCGTTTCATTAAATATTTCCTGCAAGCACAAGGCCGTCGTTGATCATCGATCTTTGTTGATCTTGCGACTCTGAAAGAGCTAAGAGTGAAGATTTAATTTTTTTACTCAATTCACTATTTGGGAAATGAGCTAAACTAAGTTCATACATTTCTAATAAAACTAACCATTCATTTCCAGCAATTTGTTGTTGAGTATTATAAAGCATTTCAAGAGAAGCTTCCTTCACAGTTTGTGAAGTGTTTTCGCGCAAAGCTCTGACATCCGCATACAATTTTTGCAGCTGGATTTGCTCTGCACTGTATTTCATAGCAGGAACACGAGTGGCTACAAAATCCATCAATTCGCCATAGGCAACTCTATCTGCGGGCCCGCCGAAAACAGATGTTACCGTAGTGCCAAGTGCTACGTCATAGGTTCCCCATTCAGGGGCAAATAAAACACGATCTTGATACTTTGCAGAGGCATTTTCTAGGGATAAAATTATATTTTTACCACTGATATTTAAAATAGATTTTACAGTTCCTTGAATATGAACACCTGATACAAAATCCAAATCAACAGTTTGACCTGCTTTTAAATTCAAAGCATCGAGCTCAGATTTAGAAAAATCAGAGATACATTTTGTCTGATTTTTTAAAAGTCCAACGGGTGTGCCAAATCCATGGGAGTGGTATTCTTTCGAATGACCTTGTAGCTCTTTATCTGCAAAAGATAACTGAGAAGGCCCTTCAAAACGTAAGTAAGCTGGCTGATTGCTTCCATTCACAATCACTTCAATTAACTTTCCAGAAATTTGAATTCCAGAATTTAACTCAGCAGTGTTTACTGTTTCAGATTGAAGAGCTTTATTAAGCCCTTCGAGTCCACCAGTTTTAAAAGCCATTTGCTCGGCCATTTCATGAAGCACGACAGATAAATGTTTAAAGTCCTTGGCAACGAACAACTGAGGTTGGGGCTCTGTGATATCATAAGTCGTTTTAATACAATCCACAGTTAGAGGAATTTTTTTAACTTTGGGGCTTAGACACAATTTGGCTTCACCAACACTAGATAGCAATCCAGCGCCAAAGATTTTAGGATTTTCAACATCACCAATCAGGCCGTACTCTGCAGTCCACCAATTCATACGGGATAATTCAGTGGCTTCAGAAACATGGGTACTTGCCTTAATAACTTGATTAAGATTTTCTTCGGCTTGTTGAATATCTTGGTTTGTAGAAGCTGGGTTTTCTTTAACGTCAGATAAATTACGAATAGCTTCGTAAAGATCTAAATCTTCTTTGCTGATAATCGCTTTTTTGGCGACTTGAGCATATTCTTGAAGATAGTTAGAAAATTCTGGATGAATTAAAATCGGAGCATGTCCCGCGGCCTCA
>JBHIVS010000029.1:11027-15211 GCA_041987885.1 Pseudobdellovibrionaceae bacterium
GGCAGGGGTATATAGTAAATGCTCCAAGCTTCTCATGTCAGAGGCGATAGGTAAAATTCCTAGGGATTGAAGCTCCATAAAGGCAGCAGGAGGAATAAACCCGCTGACAGGTAAAGCTTTCCAGCCAAAGTGAACTAGCTTTTCATTGATCTCTTCGATACGCGGAATTCTTTCAACAGAGATTCCTGTTTTATTCAAACCTTCTAAATAACAATCGTGGGCGTGTTTTCCTAGATAGTTTCTAAGCTGGCGAAGGATGTATCTCCAGACAGCATGATCAATAGAAGTATATTTGTCGTAATTTTGTTCGACGATATATTTATGTAAATGTGGCGGTAAAAAGTCCGTCTCCATTTTTAATCCCTATAAAAGTTGATCGTCTTTCGACAGATAGTTTTCAACATAGTCAGTAACGGCTTTTTCTAGAGGCCACTTTGCAGGGCTCATACCAGCAGCTAACCATTTTGTAGTTTTAGCCTCTGTGAAGTATTGGTATTGCCCACGAATGTTTTCAGGCATTTCTAGCCAATTAATTTTCATATCTTTTTTCATAGCAGAGAAAACACCTTGAGCAAGATCTAGCCACGTACGAGGTTTTCCAAAGCCCATATTGTAAATTCCATTTTTTGGATTTTTTTCCATAAGCTCAAGCATCCAGCCAGTGACGTCTTTTACATATACAAAGTCTCTCATGAATTCGCCGTCTTTGTATTTAGGATCAGCGGATTTAAAGAGCCCCAAAACGCCTGATTCTTTAATTTGATTATAGGCTTTAAACACAACACTTGCCATGGGGCCTTTAAGGTATTCATTAGGTCCAAAGACATTAAAGAATTTCAAGCCATACCAGTGCGGAGGAGTTTTTTGTTGTTTTACAGCCCAGCGATCAAAAAGAACTTTTGATTCACCGTAAAGATTTAACGGCTTTAAAATTTCTGCATCGGTCATGTCATCAAAACCATGCTCACCTGCGCCGTAGGTTGCGGCACTGGATGCGTAGATCATGGATTTTCCATGATTTGCACACCATTCGAAAATACGTTGAGTGTAGTGAGTGTTGTTTTCCCAAAGAAATTCTTTGTTAGTTTCTGTGGTCGAAGAACATGCGCCCATGTGAATCACCCAAGTGACATTATCTTGGGCTTCTTTAGAATCAAGAAAGGCCCATAGGTCGTCCTTTAAAAGAAATTTTGAAATCTGTCTTTTGCGAAGCAGATTTCTTTCATTTAAGCCGATTGAGTCCACGGCGATAATGTCTTTGTAGCCCTTTTCGTTGAGCTCCCACACCATCACACTTCCAATAAAACCATTTGCGCCTGTTACGATAATCATAGTGGGTAAAATCTAGTATGAGGGGGGGTAAATCACAAGGCCAGGAGCGGCGTCAGTAAGGGGTGTTAGTAGGGCCTACAGACTGGTAAAAATTACCTCTTTTTTCCGCTCAGCAGTGTCTTATTTTGAGATGAAACGGCACGAGGGTTGCTTATAAAGGGGAGGATATAACCCGTTCGTCTCTGGAGGCAACCCCTTGAAGGTCAGTTCTAAGCTTTTAATCACATCTCTTTCTGTTTTGGCGCTAGGCACGGGGTTGAGCCTTGTGCGCTATTTTCAAGAACAGAAAAATGCGAGTAAATCCCTTGCGACCTATTGGGAAGATACAGGTCTTAATGACAATGAACTCGTCGACCTCATTAGTGCAGACAAGTGCATGAGTTCAGAGAGATACTATTTAAGCTGTGTGAACTCCATCGTGTCAGTGGCCACTCGCTATAATATGAATGTGGTTCCAGCAAAGGGTCTTGTTGATTTAGCGGGATCCAAAAACGTAGATTCAACGTCTGAAAAATCACTCTTAGATCCTTGGAAAAATTATTTCAGAAATCGTACTGACGAGGCTTTAAAAATTGATTTTGCAAAACTTTGGCAAGAGCTTAAAGGTAAGCATATTCCTGCTCATCAACTATCTCAGATGGTAGGGGTTGGGTTGAATGGCTTCGTTTCAATTTTTAAAGATCCTCATACCTATTTTATGCCCGTGGCTCAATTCCAAGAAGTTGTTGCTAAGGCTGACAGTAAATCTGTCAGCTTGGGAATTTCTTTGGGTGTGCAAAATCAAAAAGTCGTTATTCGTAAGGTAGCTCCAAAAAGCTCTGCGGCTGAAAGTGGTATAGAAAAAGGCGATGTTATTTTGAGCATTAATGATCAATCCGTGGAAGGATTGATGCTAACTCGAGTGACAGAGATGCTTAAGGGTGAAGAGGGCGACAAGGTTTCTTTAGAGCTAGTATCTGTGATCGGTGTAACTAAAGAAGTGACTTTGATTAGAGAGCCTGTACAAACGGCGACTGTTTCGATGCAAGTTCTTGATGGGGAAAAACCGGTGGGTGTGATTGAAATTAATAAATTTGCCCGCGGAACTTGTGACAAAGTAAAAGCCGCTTTAGAAGTTTATAATAAAACCAATATTGATGGTGTGATTCTAGATTTACGTGACAATCCAGGCGGACAAATGGAAGAGGCAGCTTGTGTTTCCAGTCTTTTTGTTGGTGCTGATAAAAAAGTTTTTGAAGTACGTTATTTAGATCCAACTAAAAAAGGTGAAGCCTATTATGGAGTTGAAGATAAAATTTATGAGGGTCCTTTGGCGATTATCATAAACTCTGCTTCGGCCTCTGCAGCGGAGATCGTAGCTGGTGCTTTGAGTGATTTTGGCAGAGCCGTCTTGGTCGGAGAACGCAGCTTTGGAAAAGGTTCTTTCCAAGAGGGCGATTACTGGGATATCAATAATAAGATTGCGATGTTTGAAACTAAAGGTTTTTATTATTTACCATCAGGACGTTCTCCACAGCTTGTGGGATTAGAGCCAGATGTTAAAGTAAGCTTAGGTGAAATTCCAATTTTAAGAGAATCAGAACAATATCTGCACCCGCTGAAAGCTCCGGTTTTGAAAAAGAAACCCACTTTGAAAATGGGTCTTCAGTCAATTTGCCCTACGGAACAGGTTGCTGATGATATGGATGCGCAGGTGAATGTTGCGAAGCAAATTTTGCTATGTAAGAAAACTGTTGCGAGGGTTCTGTAATGGTAACAACTGATTTATTTGAATCGAGATTTATTCCTGCTAAGAAAAAATCTGAATATTTGATGATTGTTTTGCATGGGCGTGGCGATAGCATTAAGCCATTTAAGGCTTTTGATGAAGAGTTGAATATTCCTGAAATGAATTATTTGCTGTTAAATGCTCCTCGAAAATTTATGAGGGGATATACTTGGTATGGGGAGCCTCCGTA
The DNA here is from genome assembly GCA_041987885.1 of Pseudobdellovibrionaceae bacterium. Taxonomy (GTDB): domain Bacteria; phylum Bdellovibrionota; class Bdellovibrionia; order Bdellovibrionales; family Bdellovibrionaceae; genus Bdellovibrio. The sequence goes on from JBHIVS010000029.1 coordinate 14,318, forward strand.
TCAAGCACAAGGGGTCATTAAGATCAGAGAAAAGATTTTTGACTTACTGAATGACTTGCAAAATCAAGGTTGGGATACTCGTAAAATTTTCTTTTTCGGATTTTCTCAAGGTTGTCTTGTGAGTGCAGATATTGGCTTAAATTATCCTAAGCAATTAGGTGGCGTTGTTGGTATTAGTGGGTATTTTAATTTTTATCCTAGATGGAAAAATAATTTATCAGGCGAAGCGAAGAAAACTCCATGGCTTTTAACACATGGACATAAAGATGATATTTTGCCTCTCAAAGACACAAAGTTTGGAGTGGAAAAGTTAAAGAGTGCGGGCTTGCAAGTTAAGTGGGTGGAGATGGATAAAAAGCATACTCTTGAAGTGGAAGAGTATCCTTTGATAAAAAAGTGGGTGCGCTCTCAGTTGTCAGATTTGGGGAAATCATAGGACAAAAGAGCGTTGCTTTAAGTGATTTTCTTTATTTCTAAATGCAGTCATGTCTGTTTTAAAATCTTAAAGCAAAAAAGAGGATGGTGGCCCCATCCTCTTTTTTTATTTAAAAGTGCTTTTTTATTTTAAGAACGAGCTGCCTAGATCGATTCTTTATGTTCTTCAACCAAGTTTAGTAGCTTTAAATAGAGATTTCTTTTAAGAGCTTTTGGCTTTGTGGTTTCTTTAAAATATCGACTTTTTGCTATTTCAGGTAAATCAATAAATTCAGAAACAATTTGATCAATAATCCCTTGGATATGAGCCAGAGGTAAGCCTCTTTTTTTCTCGGCCACAAGTTCATTAACCATTTCAATTAGAGCGTTACCCGTGATGCGCTTTTCGCTATTTAGTTTTTCAGCGCGTGCAACAAGATGTCTCATATGAATTTCTATCTTTTGCAACCGCTGCGCCAG
>JBHIVS010000030.1:0-15106 GCA_041987885.1 Pseudobdellovibrionaceae bacterium
AACACGAAGGGTCATTTATAGCATACATGGGGACTTTTAACTCACTCCCTGAAAAATCAATAAGAGTGTCTACTTTCTAGACACTCGGCAGGTCGTTTTATTTTGGATATAAAATATGTTGAATTAATGGGGTCTTTTACAAAGATCGTCTTTTTGACATTTAATCACTAACGAACGTAATTGATCCAATTCCTGAAGACCTAATTCTAGCTCCACATCAAAACCTTTTTTGACAGAGCCTTTTTGGGCCACAAATTTAAAAGGAATTTCAGGAGTAAACTGATCCACAGAATAAGTACGACCATCATTAGATCTAAAAATCATTTCTCTAGGAGACTTTACTAAATTCCAGAAAAAACGATCTCTTTGGCCGGTTGCTTTTACCATCGCATTGCTTAGATCTTTCCAGCATTTTACTTCTTCTAACAAAATAACTTTATTAGTATTTCTATCCATTATTAAAACATCTAACTCGCCCACAGTATTTTCACCCAAGCTGTAAGAAAGACCACCTGTAATAATAAATTTATCCTCTGGATAAATTGTCTTTAAACGAACCAGTTCTAGCTGCTCACAAACAGCTCCCTCTGCTCCGAAATTGGCTCCAGAGTCTTTGATGGAATCAAAGGCCGCCTGAATATCACCCGCCCAGACAAAACCAGAGAACAACAAAGATACTAAAAATGATCCAAAAACTGATAGTTTTTTCATGACCGCGTTCTAGCTTATAAGCAAATGCACTGTCATCAATTTTGATTGTGATTGAAAGAAACTCCATTTTAGGCACTTAAGAAGCACTTTAAATCCAATAGGCGACAATCATCCCTAATTAATAATACGACTCAATTAATAAACCCGATACTTTGTCTGACAAGGATAAATATGCTGATCGCTTCCCTGTAAAAGCCTTGTGATTGTGCCTTGTCCGTTATGCCTGATTTCAATAAAGGTGGTTTTCAAATCTTGGATTTCTATATCTATTTGTTCAACAATTCCGTATTCACTATCATGCACCTTCGAAAACTTTACCACATCCCCTTCGGATATAACGGTGCCAATCTCAGTAGCACTATAGGAGTTTTTCGGCTCAAATTGAAATTCCAAATTATCAATCCACTCGCTTCCATTTCTAAATTTAACCAAATTACGCCCCTCACGAATTTGATATTTGCAAATCAAATCATCCCCTAATTTTCCCGTCTGGAGAATATCTGCAATGTACTTCAGATCTGCTCGTGAAATTTTTTTGCCACTTTTAGCATGCGCCTCTGTTGCATTAAAAAAACCTACAATCAAAACCAATAAGCTTAAAAAAGATAACTTCAAAATCCCCTCCTATTTTGAATTGAACCGATCATATTTTTAAACAGCCCCGATACAATAAAATATTATTTATTCCATCTATAAGAAAATATGATATGAACTATTTCATGAACTCTAATGCCGTTAAAATCACAGACACGCTCGAGGGAACAGGAATCGCCGCTGAAAAGGGCGCATTATGCTTTTGTCATTACGAAGGTTTTTTAGAAGACGGAACCAAATTTGATTCCTCCCTAAATCATGGACGTATGTTTGAATTCGTAGTGGGCTCTAAAAAAGTCATCCAAGGCTGGAGCCAAGGAATCCTAGGCATGAAAGAAGGCGGCAAAAGAACCATCTTCGTCCCCGCAGAACTAGCCTACGGCGACAGACAAATAGGCCAACACATCAAACCAAATTCAAATCTAATCTTTCACATAGAACTCTTCGAAGTAAGACCCAGAGAATAACCCTCAAAGTAGGATTCTATCTCACACAAAGAGCCTTCCTCAGACCCACCGCAGACAAGTGGTTAAATACGTTACTTCTCCAAAGCTAAGTAAATAAAAAGGCTCTTAGCTGATCTCCACAGCAGCTCTCTGCAAAGCAGAGGCGTCAGCGAGGACTTCAGCTAAAAGCCTTTTTATTTACTTAGTTTTGGAGCAGCAAGAACTAGTTAACCAACCCCTTGGCAGCCAAATATTCTTCGTAAGTAATGTGGTTGTCATAAACAACAGTTTCATCAATTTCAATGATACGATTAGCAACTGTTTGAATAAGCTCATGGTCATGGGAAGTAAAGATCACAGTCCCCTTAAAGCGACTAAGTCCTTCATTCACAGCAGTGATACTCTCTAAATCCAAGTGATTCGTAGGTCCATCTAATACAAGAATATTAGAACCAGACAACATCATCTTAGAGAACATACAACGTACTTTTTCTCCCCCTGATAAAACCTTAGGGCTTTTCAGAGCATCAGATCCACTAAATACCATTTTCCCTAAGAAACCACGCAAGAAGCTTTCATCTTTCTCTGTAGAAAACGGTCTTAACCAATCAACGAGAGTTTCTTCATCGCCATTAAAATATTTAGAGTTATCAGTCGGGAAATAGGATACAGAAGTCGTTATACCCCAATTAAAAGTCCCTGAATCAGCCGGCATATCTCCAGCTATTATTTCTAGCAACAAAGTTTTAGCTAAGTCATTACGACCTACTAACGCCACTTTGTCGCCTTTTCTAAGAGTAAAGCTAATGTTTTTCAGAAGAGTTTCCCCTTCCCAAGTTTTAGTGATTTTATCAACAGTGATAACGTCATTTCCTAATTCACGTTTTATATCAAAACCAATAAATGGCTGACGACGTGAAGAGGCTGGCAAATCAGCAAACTCTAATTTTTCTAACTGTTTCTGACGAGAAGAGGCCTGACGAGATTTAGAAGCATTCGCACTAAATCTTGCAATAAAGGCTTTAAGTTCTTCAGCCTTATCCGCACTCTTTTTGTTTTGATCAGAACGAAGTCTTTGATTCAACTCAGAGGCCTGTCTCCAGAAATCATAGTTACCAGTATAAGTCGTGACTTTTCCAAAATCGATATCAGCAATATGAGTGCACACTTTATTCAAGAAATGACGATCATGCGAAATCACAATGACAGTATTTTGGAAAGTTTCTAAAAAGTTTTCTAGCCATTGGATGGCATAGATATCCAAGTGATTCGTAGGCTCATCCAGCAACAAAATATCAGGTTGACCAAAAAGAGCTTGGGCTAAAAGGACTTTGACCTTTTCTCCGCCATTAAGTTCCTTCATCAGTTTTCCATGGAGGCTCTCTGGAATTGCAAGACCAGCAAGCATAACACCTGCTTCGGATTCAGCTTCCCAACCATTAAGCTCTGCGAATTCAGTTTCTAATTCAGAAGCACGAATTCCATCGGCTTCAGAAAAATCTGGCTTAGAATACAAAGCATCTTTTTCTTCCATCACTTTGAATAGCTTTTCATTACCCATTAAAACAGTTTTTAAAACTGGGTATTCGTCATAGGCATAGTGATCTTGTTTTAAAATCGACAAACGCAATGTCGGAGAAATGATAACTTCACCCGTATTAGGTTCAATTTCTTTAGAAAGAACTTTAAGGAAAGTAGATTTCCCTGCACCATTGGCTCCAATGAGCCCATAGCAGTTACCTGGAGTGAATTTCACATTCACATCTTCAAAAAGTTTTTTACCACCGAAACCGAGACTAACATTGGAAGTACTGATCATGAAAATAGGTCCTTTTAAGAGCTACGTATGTACGTGTTCCCCTCGTAAAAGGCAATCTATTCCTAACTTATAAGGCTGAGATTGAAAAAAGTGCTTCCGCAAAGCCCCTGCTTGATCCCTCTGCCCAAGGGATTTTAAGTCCCGTCCTTGGTCCTAAGTTACTAGTCTAAACTAATACTCAGGTACGTTCAGGAGTTTTAAATTCAGTAAATTATTGAAGTTCGCGGATAATCTTAACTACCAAGAGGATAATCTCAAAAATCCGCTTAATAATTCTTAGAATCTGCCGAAATGAAGTATGCTTGTGTTTCATTTCGACCTCCTTTCCGGATACTCGGATAGGGAGATCATCCAAAAGGTGGTTCTGCGGAAGCAGAATCACCTTTTGCATTTTTAAGACCTAATAAACTTGCTCTTTTTTACTCGGTTAAATGATATTTACCTATTCCACCACGGCAATCGAGAGTATAATATCCCCACTCGGAATCTCCGTGATCAACATCCCCTCGAGATACTATAACATGTGTCATGAATAAAGATTCTTCCTGAATCAATGTCAAACCATCAACGACCTTCTGGATATCATCTGACGTAATTTTAAGTTCATTCTTAAACCATGGAAAATCCATATTAAAAACGGACTCTCCTTTTGAATCCAAATACTCTCTAAGGCTACTTCTCGCTTGCGCCAGAGAGATACAATTACTTCTAACTTCAAAGCTATCCATTTCAGATAATAACAAATAAGCACCATACAGATGAGGATAAAGATCTCCATTACTGCCAACTTCCCAAGTTAATGTTTTTAGGAAATTTCTATTAGAAAACTTAACAATGTAAACGGAGTGTTCCTTAGGGTAATATTTTTTTATAATTCGATCGAGCTGACTTTCTGTCGCCAAATGTATAAACCCGGAATTAAGATCATCTCTGCCACCGACGAAGTGACCATGGTTTCTCAAGTCATTAAATTCTTTTTGTCTTAGAATTTTATAAACAGGCTCCATTGCGTTGCTATCTTCAATTGTTTTAGCGTAACCATTAACACACATGCTTAACAAAACTAGAATCCCCATAAAACACTTCATCAGATCTCCTTTTTTTGATGCTGGAATCTCTTCTACTCTGACAATTTGTAAATTAAAAGTGACTATTAGTTACTTCAATAGTAACTAATAGTTATATGAAAATTGAAGAACTCAACCTTGCCGCCCTCAAGTACTTCTTAGATGCTGTCGAACTTAAGAGCATTACTGCAAGTTCACTAAAAAACCACATTTCTCGCCCCGCAGTCAGTCAGGCTATTCTAAGACTTGAACAATGGCACGGACATCCCCTTCTTAAACATGAAAAACGTAGTTTCGAACTTACTGATGCGGGTCGCAAGTTCTATCAACTCGCAAAAAAATCCTATGTATCTCTGGAAGATGATTTCAAAAGCCAGACAGAGTCCGAACAAAATCTGAGATTTGGTTGCCCAGCGTCTCTTGTGGACTTGATTTTCCCTAAGTTAAAACAAGTTATCAGTAAATCAAAAAATCCCACTATAAAAGTAGGAAAAACTTCCTCGCTTTTAGATTTAATGAGCAACAACCAAATCGGTTTTGCCTTTTTAATTAATGATGACCGAATCATTAAATTCAAAACAAAAGTCGTTCATCGTGGAAACTTCGAACTTCGTTCACTCAATGGAAAAACGAGTAACCTCATCATAACCACCGAACAACGTCCAGAGGTGTCTTCCCTATTGCGCTATTTAATAAAAAACAAAATAGACTTAACTCAACATATAGCGGCGGAAAGCTGGACCCTAAATCAAAAACTTGCAGAGACAATGAATGGAATGTGTCTAGTACCAGATTACTTACCTAAAAATTCTTTGAAAACGATTAAAACAGTTTCTTGGAAGCATTCCTACGAAACACTTCTAGTCAGCAATGAGACAAAAATGTTATCAGATTTAGAATACGAAATCGTCGAAAACATGAAGTTTTAAAAAAGTACGAACTCTAACTGGAGCTCTTCAAAATAGAAATTTGATGAAAGGTCCTAATGTCTGAAATTACTCTTTCGAAAGCACAAGTTCGCTCTCTTTGGTTGAAATCGCAAGGCCTTCACGAAATGAATTATTTTGGCAGTGGCCCCAAAGCAACTGTAAAAGCGATCAAGCATCTAGGATATGTACAGATTGATACGATCAGCGTGATTGAAAGATGCCATCATCATATTTTGTATTCGCGTATTCCTGATTATAAAAAATCACATCTGCAGCAGGCACAAAGCAAAGATAAAACAGTGTTTGAGTATTGGACCCATGCCTTAGCTTATATTTCCACAGATGATTTTAAATATTTTATCAATGATATGAAGCGCAGAAAAGAAAATCCTTGGTATTCTTCGATCACTGAAGACGATATTAAAAAAGTCCTCTCAACGATTAAAAAACAAGGTCCGATCTCGCTTCGCGATGTGAATGACGAAGTTCTAGAGGATAAAGATCATCCATGGTCTAGCAAAAAGCCCTCAAAAAAAATACTACAATCAGCTTTCAACGGCGGAGATTTAACGATTACCGAACGTCAAGGAATGCTTAAAAAATACGAACTTATAGATCGTCATTTTGATTGGACCAAAAAACCAAAAGCGGCAACACCTGCGCAAGTAATTGACTATCATATTGATAGGGCATTACGCGCCCAATGTGTGGCGAGTGTAGACTCTATTTCTTATCTTCAAAAAGTGGCACATAAAAAAGAAGTTTTGAAGCATCTTGAAGCCCGCGTCCGCAAAGGAACTCTAACTCCACTTAAGGTCACAGGTATCGAAAAAATTCAATTTTGGATAGAGCCTATACATCTTGAAAAAATAATCGAAGGCACCAATGAATTAACTCATATCCTGTCACCCTTCGATCCCCTAGTGATTCAAAGAAAACGTTTTAATATGTTTTTTGACTACGATCATCGTTTTGAAGCTTATCTACCGAAAGAAAAAAGAAAATACGGATACTTTGCCCTGCCCGTTATTATTGGAGATCAAGCTGTGGCAGTTCTTGATTTAAAGACTGATCGTCAAAATCAAGAACTGCTGATTCAAAAATGGAGCTGGCTTGAAAAACACAAGTCGACAACAAATAAAAAGTTAATCGAACAAGAGTTACATCGTTTTGAAAAATTTCAACTTGCTAAATAAATACTGAAACTTATTTATTCTGTACAAACAGATGAAGCATTTCAAACAAAGCGTCCATTCCTGCCAATGCCGTTAAATCTGCATGGTCATAGGCTGGACAAATTTCGACAACGTCTCCACCCACAAAGTTTTTTATTTTTAAAGCTCTAAAAATTCTCTGTGCTTCATAAGTCGTTAAACCTCCAGGAACTGGGGTTCCCGTTCCAGGGGCATAACTCGGATCTAAGTTGTCGATGTCATAACTGATATAAGTTGGAGTTTCATCAAACACAGGCAATGTTTTAACAAACTCATTAATGGGCATATTACGAATATCATCCACTGTGATCATACGGATACCATGCTTATTGATAAAATCTAAATCACTGCCACCAGCTAAGGGACCGCGAATTCCTATTTGTACCATTTTTTTAGGATCAACAAGTCCCTCTTCAACCGCATGTCTTGCAAAAGCTCCGTGATGATATTCGCAACCCCATGCCGCAGGATAAGTATCTAAATGCGCATCAAAGTGAATAAAGGCTAAAGGTTTGCCAAATTTTTTTCTTAAAGCACGCAAAACTGGCAACGTAGTTGAATGATCTCCACCGACAGATAAAAACTTTTTATCCATGCTTAAAAGATTTCCAACGAAATTTTCGATCAAAGAATAAGTTTGAGCTTGATCAATGGGAACCACTGGGCAATCACCAATGTCTGCAACTTTGATTTTTTCAAAGAAATTTTCCATGCGAGTCATGTGGAAACCACGGCCTAAACTAGTCACTTCACGAACCTTCGAAGGTGCAAATCGAGCCCCAGGACGGTAGGAAACTCCGCCATCGTAAGGGATGCCAAAAATACCAACTTCATAATCCTGATCCACAGGAACATGCGGCAAACGGAAGAAAGTTTTAATTGCAGAAAAGCGTGGAAATTCACGACCACTTAACGGTTTGTATTCCATATTGACTCCTCATCAAAATCAAGAATACAGTACCGCGGATGAAGCAAAAAGACGACATGAAACTCGATCACAAACAGCTTACGCAGTGGTACAAAAAAAATCGCAGAGATTTGCCATGGAGAAAAAGCAAAGATCCCTACAGAATTTGGCTGTCAGAGGTCATGCTCCAACAAACAACAGTCGTCGCGGTGATTCCTTATTTTGAAAAATTCACTGCAAAATTTCCCACCGTAAAAGATCTGGCGAAAGCTCCTGAGGCTGATGTCTTAGAAGCTTGGGCCGGACTTGGATATTATTCCCGCGCTAGAAATCTTCATAAGGCCGCCAAAGAACTTAGCACCCATGGTTTTCCGCAAACTGCCGCCGAGCTGATTCAACTTTCTGGGTTTGGCCCCTATACATCCAGAGCTGTTGCCAGCATCGCCTTTGGAGAACACGTCGGTGTCCTTGATGGAAATGTGATCCGTGTCTTATCAAGACGTTATGGATTAAAATTAGAATGGTGGAACACAAAAGGCCGTCAACAGCTTCAAGATCTTTCGGATAAACTTGCTGAACTCGGAGAGCCTGACGTTTTAAATCAAGCCATGATGGAACTTGGTGCTACAGTTTGTACACCTCAAAAAGTTACCTGTATTTTATGTCCTTGGACTGAAAACTGTGTTGCTCGCAAAAAAGATTTGATCGAACAATTGCCATCAAAAAAGCCACGTAAAAAATCAAGTGTTTGGGTATGGGATGTCGATGTTGTTGAAAAAAATGGTAAGTTTGCACTTATTAAAAATGACTACACGCCCTTTTTAAAAGGACAAATGCTTTTCCCTGGGAAAATTTCCGTTCAAGAGAACAAGCCTAAAGACTATGACGTAAAACACAACATTACTCATCACGATATCTATATTAGAATTAACAGGAAAAAAACTGTTCAGCACAAAGAGATCACTTGGGCTTTGCCTCGAGAATTAAAGAAAATTAATCCATCTTCGGTGCTGCAAAAAATTCTAGGGCGAATTTAATATTCGCTCTTTATATAGAGTTGTTAAATGAAGATTATAAGATATTTTGTTCCTGTATTTTTTATTTTAATATCAGGCTGTGCTTCTAAAGAGCAAAAAAATAAGGACCCCAAGTCCGTTGATTTTTTCTCTCTAGAAGAAACTCGACAACTGACTTTTGCAGGACAAAATAATCGACCTCGCTTTAACGATATTGGCGATAAAATTGTTTTTTACAGCTCTGAACGACCCGAACATAAAGGTTCACAAATCTACGAATTCGATATTCGAAAAAATACACTTCGTCGCATTACCTATTCCGACGGGGATGCTTTTGATCCCGACTATATCAACAACAGAGAAATTCTATATTCATCCACCACTGATGAAATCAAAGAAAAGCTTTTACAGCCGGCAAATTTAGAAAAGAAAGATTCTGAACTTTATCTTAGCGATACTTACGGAACACAAATTTTACGAACAACCTATCGTTCAGGTTATGATGCTGAAGGTATTTTTTATCAGAATCTAGGAAAACACTCTATCATCTACACCTCTTACTTTGATGGAAGATCGGGTATTTTCGCTCTAGAACTACCAAAAATGAGTGTAAAGCTTATCGCAGCTCGCATGGAGATGTCCTATGAGTCCCCAACTCTTTCCCCAGAAAGAGACAGCTTGGCCTGGATTCAAACAGACTTAAAAACCAAATCAAAATTTTTAGTACTCTATGATCTTAAAACCAAAAAAACTCAAATTTTGAAATCTGGGGACGGTGATTATGCCGATTTATCCTTTGCCCCCAGTACTCCCAATCGGCTGTTTTACAGTATCATCAGAGATCCTACAAAACCTAGGCATATCGAGACTTTAAGCTTAGCTACGGGCTGTACTCAAACTGTTTTCAAAGGTATCGATCCACTGATGGCTCCTGCGATTAGCTCTTTCAACCCTGAAAAAATCGCCTTCGTCAGAGACTTTCAAGGGTCTAGACAAATTTACATAACTCGGCTTCCAACAGAGCTAGGGCCTTGCCTTCCTGAGCCACAGGCAGCTACAATCAAAGAGTGAAAAAACTAATATTTATCATCACTCTAATTATTGGTTCTACTGTCTGCGCCGCTCCTTATCCAGCGACCAGCACTTCTGCTATTACAAGCCTCGACAAAGGTCTGTACTTCCTGCACAAGGGATTCACTTTAAGCGTTGAAGACACGAGCTGGCGCCCTCTTGCAAAAACAGAAGATAGCCTTGCTGACTCAGTCAGATTTGCTGCTAAAGAAAAAGCTGATGGTTCTCTGAGTGTTCGTCTTGATAATGTTTCACAAAATACGTCCCTTGAGCTTTATTCAAGAAAATGGATGCGTGATTATCCTAGCTACGGCTTTGAAGTTGCTTCTGCCAAAACTATTCAACTTAATGGTTTTCCAACTTTAGTAGTAGATATGTATGCTAGAGCTAAAGAAAAACAAATTCGACAAGTGATCTCTAAAAATGAAAATAAAGTAGTGATCATGACTTGTATAGATAACAAATCAAACTTCAGTGACACCCTTAAAGAATGTAATAAAATTATTAAGTCTTTATCTTGGGCAACGCCTGCTCAAAAAACAAACTCTGCGAAATAACTTTTTCAAAAATCTCATATTTAAAGATTTTAGAAACTGATATTTCGAACGAAAGTCGGAAACTAAAAACAACCCATATCATTTAAATAGTTTTATGACTGACGCTAGAAATGCAAAAGGTGACTTTGCTCCCGCAAAAATCACCTTTTGGATGGCCTCTTGAGTTCGGGATTTCCGAAAGGAGGTCGAAATGAACACCACACGATGGTCATTTCGGCAGTTCTTAAAAATTATAAAGTTAATTATTGAAATAATCCGTATGATTATCGAAATAGTTAAAACTTTATAAAGTAAAATCTCATATTTACATTTGAACGTTCCTGAGTTTTGCACTTAAGTCTAAACTTAGGTCCTAAGGGCAGGACTAAAAATCCTCCGAATTCTAAGTAGCCAAAGATAATGCGGGGGCACCTTCTTATTAAAACTCAATAACTCTTATGTATCCTAAATGACTTTCTATAGAGATAAACTCTGAGCTAATTTTCGCAGGTCTTTTTGAATGGAAGCTGACTTAGCACTTCCTAAAATATTTTCGAGTCGATCTTCCATTTTATTAAACATTTTCACCACGTTCATAGCCACTTTTCGACCTATTGGCTCTAACACAATTTTAACTCTTCGCGAATCTGTCTCTGATAATTCTCGGCGAATGTAACCCAAGTTTTGCAATTTTGTGAGAGCTTGACTGGATCGAGCTTTTTTAATTCCCAAGACATTCGCTAATCTTGTGGGTCCTATATTTTCTTTATCGTTTTCAAAGAAAAGCGCAGATAAAACAAGAGCCTCGATATAGTTAAGGCCTATTTTTTCTAGCTCGATCTCGAGGCTTTTCTGGAAACTCCCCGTCACCATATACAAACTAGACACAATGCTTTTTTCGACGAAATTCTTAATTTTCATGCCTTTAGTTGCACTATGAAACTATTTACAGTCAAACAAAAATTCTCTTTCGCTCCCTGTACTTTCTTGCGAATATTTTTTCTATCTAATAAGCCTATTAAATAAATTTTAAAGATAAAAATTAAATCACACTCCACCCCAAAAAATGGATGTCATCTATGAAATCACTCGCCGTCATACCAATATTTTTGAATTCAAAAAAGTCCATTGCTCGTGAACGAGCATTAAGCGAACTTCTATTTTTTGCTTCTGGGATTTTTCTTTTAGCCTGCTTGGCGCAAATTACAATCCCTGTACCTTGGAGCCCTGTCCCGATAACTGGACAAACTTTCGGAGTAGCCCTCATTGCATTATGCTGGGGAAGCGCTCGCGCTGGAGCCATTGTATTTACTTATCTATCCATTGGAGCGTTAGGATTGCCGGTCTTTGCACAAAGCTTAAGTGGCTTCGCATGGGGACCCACCCTTGGTTATCTGGTAGGTATGCAAATCGGAAGCGTCTGCATGGGATACCTAGCAGATCGAGGCTTTACTAAAACTTTTTTGAAAGCTTTGTTGGCCTCTTATTGCGGAAGTTTAATTGTATTTATTTGTGGCTTAACTGTTTTATCTTTTTTCGTACCGACAAAAAGTCTTTTGATGATGGGTCTTTATCCTTTTTTACTTGGAGATTTAATAAAAAACTCAATGGCCGCCTATATTGCGTGGAAGCTCCAAAAAAAATCCCAGAGAAATTAAAACTCTCTGGGATTTTTTGAATTTATAAATTTAAATCTTTTAAGTTATCGTAAATCTGACCAGTACATTCATTGCCTTTGCAAACTCTTAGCCTGCGACAAGGACCTGACGGAAGACTCAATTCATCCGTATAATCCATATTTCCCATACTTAAAACACCCACAATGTTACCGTCAGCATCAATCAATGGGGAACCAGAGCTTGATTGCGAAGTGTCTACCTTTACTTTGAACATCGTCGGAGAATACGGCTCAAAATCCGTTGCAATGTCATACTTCAAAGGAAGCCCATGCGGATAAGATGCCGACAAAAGAAACTTAGTATTTATTTTTTTTGAAATTTTCAAAGGAATTGCTTTTACGGGTCTGTCTAATTTTACCAAAGCATAGTCATAACCATTGTAAGGATCATCTTTGATTTTCAAAATTTTTGTACAACGATAAATATCAGTCTTACTTAATATACCTGTTTTAGCTTTTTCAACATCCCAACCAAAAGTCACAGAATAATCAGAACAGGCATTCGCAACACTCACACAATGACCTGCAGTTAAAACTAAGTCCGGGCCTACTAGGGCTCCAGAGCAGGAACCAAAAAGAGGTTGATTTTCAAAACGTTCACCAGGGCAAAGATGCGCGGCTTTTTTAAAAGTTTCCGTCTTTAAAAAATAGTATCCAGAATTAGCCACTGTCAGACGAGAATTGGGAAAAAAGATGGCCATCGCTGCGGTAACTTTTGAATATTTTTGAGAAGCCTCAAACCGAGAGTCTTGACCGTAAATTACACCTTGAGTTTCAGGCTTATGATCTAAATTTTTATTCAAGGAAACGTCAGAAGAATTACAAGCAGATAAAGAAAACAAACTCACTAGAACAAGAACTACTTTTTTTGAAAGTTTCATTTTTTACTCTCTTTTTAAACCGAAACTTAACGACCTATGCCTGCTAAGTTTCGGTTTTATTTTCTAAAGGAGTATTTAGTAATTGTCTCTAAGCCACTTCGCCATATCTAAAGCGAAATATGTAAAGATTATATCCGCACCTGCACGACGGATCGAATACAGCGTTTCCACCATGCCTCTCGTTTCATCCATGATGCCATTTTGGTGAGCCATTTTGATTAAACTGTACTCCCCACTGACGTTATAAGCCGCCACTGGTAAATTCGTATAATCTTTAACTTTGGCAATAACATCTAGATAGCTTAAGGCAGGTTTAACCATCACAATATCGGCGCCTTCGGCCTCATCAAGCTCAATTTCTCTAAAGGCTTCACGCACATTTCTGAAATCCATTTGATAAGTTTTTTTATCACCAAATTTTGGAGCTGAATCCAAAGCTTCACGGAATGGACCATAAAAACAAGAAGCATATTTTACTGAATAGGACAGAATCCCTGTATTCGTAAAACCTTCACTATCCAAAGCACTGCGAATTGCGCCGACTCTTCCATCCATCATATCAGACGGAGAGATAATATCAGCACCGGCTTTAGCATGAACGACCGACATTTTTGCCAAAATCTCGACAGTTTCATCATTTAAAATTTTTCCATTTTCAACGATTCCATCATGACCATCAGAAGAATAAGGATCCAAAGCCACATCGGTAATCAAAGTCACTTGGGGGAATTTATCTTTGAGCATTTTTAAAACCGTCGGCATTAAACCATTCGGATTTAAAGATTCCGAGCCATACTTATCTTTGATCGACTCTGGCAGAGCTGGAAACAGGTCAAAAGAAGTGACCCCTAATTGAATCGCTTTCTCAACTTCTTTAAGTACCATATCGGGACTAAGACGGAAAATCCCAGGAAGAGTCTTGATAACTTGCTTCTGTTCCTTACCATCGACTAGGAATAGGGGTAAAACGAGCTGAGAAGGTCTTAAATCCGTCTCCGCCACCATTTGACGCACTGATTCAGTGGCGCGATTTCTACGAGGTCTTTGAATAAGGTTCATAAAGGATTTCCTCTCTTGATTATACTGCGAGATATCAATATTTTTCCCTCTCAAATGACATTTCTATGACACTTTGTTGAGAAGTTAATGATAAACCAATAAGCACAACACTATGGAAGATATACTGCTCGTTCACAGAAAATCCAATATAAACTTCGACGAAGGTTTCAAAGAACTCTTCGAAGGAGCCGCTATTTTTGGAACTTGCCTGCGCAAGATTTTTTTCTGTGAAGAAGTTGATCTGCACCAATACTTGGATGCTCTTAAACCTGAAGATCAAATTCTTAGAGGCGAAAAAGCCATCAGTTTATTACTAGAAATTCTATGTGGACTGCACTCACCTATCGTGGGTGAGACTCAAGTCTTTGGCCAATTTAAACAGTTCATCGATGACCGTAAAAAACTAGGTGATACACTTTTTGGTGATCATCAAAAATGGCTTAACTTCATCATGGCCGAAGTTAAAAAAGTAAGAACAGAACATATCGTAGGCCTTGGTTCTCAAAGCTATGGCAGTCTTCTAAGACGCAATACCAAAGATCTAGATTCCGCAACTATCTGCGGTTCAGGACAATTAGCTTTAGAAATTCTACCTTGGTTGGCCCATAAAAAATCTGTTCAGATCATTTGCCGCGAACCTAGTAAGATTCAGGCTTTTGAACAAAAATACGAAAATTTAAATATTTCAACTTACAACAACGCTTTTATTCATGGCGAAGCTTTGGTGATCGCAGCACCAATCTCCGATGAGCGCATTGTGGAGCTACTTACAAAACAAGACACTCGCCCGAAGTTCATCTATGACCTGCGCGGCGACTGGCGCGCTGGCGCCGCGTGGTTTGAAGCGCAACTGGTGGACTACTACGTGTACAGCAACCAGGCCAACTGGCTCTACATCGCCGGGCGCGGCACCGACCCGCGCGGGGGCCGCCGCTTCAACCCCATCAAGCAGGCGCAAGACCACGATGCCGACGGCAGCTACCGCCGCCTGTGGGGCACGGCATGACCACGCAGCAATCCTCCACCCCACAGCGTGCCCACACGCTGCGCCTGCTGCTGGGCGACCAGCTCAACCCTGAGCACTCATGGTTCGCCACGCACGACGAATGCGTGGTCTACGTGCTGATGGAAGTGCGGCAAGAAACGGACTATGTGCTGCACCACGCGCAAAAAATCCT
>JBHIVS010000031.1:0-14924 GCA_041987885.1 Pseudobdellovibrionaceae bacterium
GACTCAGCTGGCAGAGGCTTCAACAGAACAAGCGGCTTCATTAGAAGAAACTGTAGCAACCCTTGAAGAGTTATCTTCGATGATTAAAATGAACTCAGAAAATGCAAGCCAAGCGGCGAAAATGTCGGATCAAACAGAAACGGTTGCGCGTAAAGGGGATGAAGAAATTAAAAAACTAACTTCGTCGATGTCCATTATTACTCAAGATTCTAAAAAAATTGAAGAGATCATTACGGTTATTGATGATATTGCCTTCCAGACAAATCTTTTAGCATTGAATGCTTCTGTTGAAGCAGCCCGTGCCGGAGAGCAGGGGCGTGGGTTTGCGATTGTTGCCGATGCGGTTCGTGGGCTGGCACAAAGAAGTGCTACAGCTGCCAAAGAAATCACTGATCTGATTAAGGGCAGTGTGGCGGCCATTGAAACTGGATCTAAGGAAGTTCAATCTAGTGCGGATACTTTGCGTGAAATTGTTAATTATTCTCAAAAAGTAAAAGAAATAAATCGAGAAATTTCTTCGGCCAGTGAGGAGCAAGCTCGTGGTATTGAGCAAATCAGCAAGGCTATGAATCAGTTAGATCAGGCGGTTCAGGTCAACGCAGCCGCCTCCGAAGAGGCTTCAGCTGCCGCTCGAGAGCTATCAGCGCAAGCAAACCAGCTTAATGAAACTGTCGGCGTTTTAGAGGTTACAATCAAAGGGAATTAGTAAAATAGAGAGACAAATGGCGGAAAGGGCGGGATTTGAACCCGCGGTACACCTTTTGAGTGTACGAGCGTTTAGCAAACGCTTGGTTTCAGCCACTCACCCACCTTCCCGCGGTCGAGATTTTCGACTGAGGCTTGAAGTTGCCATAGATATTTTACAGAAGCAAGGACTACAGTTCTAAGTTTTATAAAAAATGATTATTGGTGCTTGCTTTTTTAGGTCAGGAATATTATCAATACGTCTCTTTCTCAGTGCACTCGTAGCTCAGCTGGATAGAGTACTTGACTACGAATCAAGTGGTCAGAGGTTCGAATCCTCTCGAGTGCACCATTTTTTCTCTAAAATCCCCTTAAGTTTTATAAAAAATCAGTAAAAATAGCTATTTAGATCTCAGTTTAGTTCTCTTATCTATCTGTCCTTGGGTCGTTCTATGAAATCATGGGGCTTGTAATATCTTGTGCTTCTGATCTTTAATAAAACTCTTTAACTCACAAGCTTTCGGTGGTTACACTCTTAAAGCATTCAATATAGTGATCTGAGGTAAAGCGTATGAATAGGTTTGTAGTTAAGGGGCTATTTCTTTTAATTTCATTTTTTTGTGTGGTCTATACGATTAAATCCATCAACTCTGGGTCTTTAGAAAAATCATTGAATGATCCAAAAAATCCTCTGGCTTTACTTATTGGCTCTGATAATCAGCCTACGAATTGGTGTCCCCCTGAAGTTGAGACAATTCAAATGTGGGACGTCCAAGGACAGCTTGTGAAAACTTTCTCTTTTGCGATCGAGTTCTCTGTTGTCTGTGAAATTATGGTGAGCCCTACGCAGGTCGTAGATTCAGAGAAGAGCAGTTTTTCAAAATACTTAACAGCTCGCGGCAAAAATAATGGTGAGGAAATTACAATAAATGCAAATTCTTCCCGAGATGCTTTTGAATTGAAGGGTTATTACTTTAAGTCTCCGATGTTACTAAAGTCTATCGAGAGAGTGATCAAAGAGTAAAAAACATTTTGACAATAGCACCTCCAGTCGCTAATTTGTTTTTCACCGAGTTCAGAAGTAGCTCAGTCGGTAGAGCAAGCGGCTGTTAACCGCTGGGTCGGGGGTTCGAGTCCCTCCTTCTGAGCCATTTATTAAACCTGCCTTTGAGCAGGTTTTTTAATTTAATCATCCTAAGCCCTGCTTTTTGTAGGGCTTTTTTATTTTCTAAATACCCATTTCAAACAAATTCAGGTTCTCCTCACGTAACTGTTGATAGATTCAAAAATTCCTGAAAAGACAAGCAGTTAGCACTCTCAAACGATAGTTTTTAAAGTTCCGATACCCGAAAGCCCGCCTCTGGACAAGCTTTCCTGTTCCGTTCATACGTTCTGTAAACCCATTTGTATAGCCATTTTCAAAGTATCTTATAATTTCATGCTTCCACCTTTTAAAGGTTCTCAGTAGCCTTTGAACCTCTTCCAAAGAGGATCTAGACATGTCACTTAAAAGACGATGGAATGCCACGCTTGCTCGAGCAAAACCCTTCACTCGGTAAAACTCATAGATTCGTTCTTTTAGGCGATAGAGTTCGTTAAGTTTATCGTGATTTTTTAAATACCGATCAATATCTACTCGAACAAAATAATCAAGATTCTTGCGATTACAAAGAAGCTTCCGACGAGTTGATAGTTCCTGGCGATGTCCATGAATGTCTTTTCCAGCTTTCATGATCGAGGGTGTGATTAATCTTAAAACATGAAATTTATCTGCAACAATCATCGCATGTGGAAAGAACTTTTTCACAAAGCTTCTGTAGCTTGACGACATATCGATAACTACAACTTTAACGTTTTCTCTTCCAGGCATTTCTCGAAGTTGTTCTTCTAATGATTTACGATCTTTACCTTGAACCATTTCAAACATTTTCTTTTTCTTTAAATCCGTAAAGACACTTACGAACTCTGTAATACCATTTTTACGACGGAAAAAATGCTCATCAAGACCGATTACCTCTGGCCATTTCATGCGCTGTTTATGTTCACGTAGTTTTACTTCTAGTTGTTCGTAACAAATTTTATAAACAAAACCGTGGGACACTCTGTGATGTCGACTAACGGTAGATAAATCTTTGGACATCCTACAGGCTTTAGCAACTGCTGTTCTAAATCTTTGAGTAGTTCTGCGCCTTGGCCAAATTCCTGGGACTGGTTCAGTGAAAGTTTTTTTACAATCTTTGCAGTACATCCTATGTTTATGGATTCTTAACCAAAGGATTACGCTACGAATAGATTCATCCCTGACCGTGGTGGTGCACTTACCTGATTTGACAGTTTTAAGGGAGCCACAGCGCAGACAGGGGTTATCCGTGGGAAGTTTTTCAACTACCCATAAATACCCTCCTTTGTAGGAGCGCATTGATAAAAGTTTTAGGTGATTCCCCATTAAAAATGTATTTAGATGCTCATTGAGCATAGTCCTTTTCCTTTCCTACAATTCGTTCTCGACAAACAAATAGTATCGAAAAAGAGGACTTATGCTTATCTTTTCTGACTCAATGCCTTATCTAGTTAAGTGGGAAGAACCCAAATTCATTTTAAAATTTAGCTAGTTATGTGTTCTCGCTGTACTCAGGAAAGCTAAAGTTATGAAAATTTTAAAGCCCGATCAATTTCAACATAAACAGCTACGAAACAGTCAAACTGGCCAGCTATATTCATTTTCACAATTGGTATCGGAGTACTTCGGAAGTAATCAGTTTTTTCTAACTCATGATATTATTAAATCAAAAACGAGTGCATCTGCTAAACATCGACATTCCTATATAGAAGAAGTGATCTTTGTAGTAAAGGGTGCTGTGACGGTCATGGTAGGCGAAAAAATAGAACAAGTCAGAGAAGGATCTTTTATCTATTTTGATCCGAAAGATACCCATTTACATTGTGTGATGAATGATTCCGATGTCGATGCAGAGACAATTACTTTTTCGATGAGACGTTCGGAAGATATTGTGATTTATGATAATACAGATCTTTGGTTTCCTCCACATATAGAAACAGATCGCTTATTACTAAGGCCTTTGAGGGAGTCAGATGTTTCTTCAATCTTTTATTATGCTAAAAATCCTAATGTCAGTAAATACACACTGTGGGAGCCCCATAAAACGGAGCAAGACAGTTTAAATTATCTTCATCAGTATGTATTTCCGTATTACTTAAAAGGTGTTCCTGAGCCATTTGCAATTACATTAAAAGAAAATACTGAAATTGTTATTGGTACTGTGGGTTGTTTTTGGAGCTCAAAACCAGCTAAGGCGATGGAACTGGCATATGCCATTTCGGAAAATTATTGGGGACAAAGTATAGTCGCTGAAGCTTCGAAAGCTGTGATGGAATATTGTTTTAAAGAATTTTCTCTTAAGAGAATTCAAGCTCGCTGCAAATTTGAAAATAAAGCCAGCGCTAGAGTGATGGAAAAAATTGGAATGACTTACGAGGGAACTTTAAAATCAGCTATTTTTCATCGCGATCGATTTTGGGATATGCATTACTATTCAATAATTAGATAGAAATTTTAAAATAACACTCTGTTCGTACTGAATTGAAACATTAAACATGATGAAGATTTTTTTCTGAAACCATATAGAGCATTTCATACAATTCCGATAAGTTTGTTGGAGGAATCTGTATGAAAAAAAACGGAACGTTATTATTGATTTCATGTTTTTATTTAATGACCGGATGTAACGGTCTTTCTTCAGCAAAAAACCCTAGTGTTAGCTATGATTTTGATGTGATGGTTGCTTCGGAGTGTGTCGGAGGAAGTGCATGTTCGATTTCAAATGAAATAGAGATTCAGGATTTTATAGTAAACATTTACTGCACGGCTGATCAGTCTGTTTCTTATACTGTGACGACGCCAGATGGAGCCTTTCCGACGACAGTTGTTTGTCCGTCTAATGGAGTGATTGCAGATAGTACCTTACAATCGAATGGATTTTCCGACTATAGCAGTTGTGCAACGGCCGCTGATCCGAGCGATGTGAATTGTACTTTGCGTAAGTGCCCTATCTCTATAGAGGCGGAGCAAGGCACTAGTTCTGATCAAGAGGAAGTTGCTTTCGTATTTAAATCTTGTGCCATTTAAAATCCATATTATTGAAAATGAATATCGATATAATAAAATTGATTTAGACTGTCTCAAAGTTAGACAGTCTAAATCTTAAAGACATTTTGCAGTGAGCTTGAGCCAGAAATTGTCTCAAGATAGGACTGAATTTTTAAAAATTAGTTCCTTTGGTTCAATATATTAGAGGTGGAGTTAAATCTCATTTTGGTACAGACCTTGTATTAGTCTCCAATGTTCTAGGTATAGTGCCTGTTCGTGGAGGTTTTTGTATGTTCTTTAGGAAAGCAGTAACGTTAACAGTATGTATGTGCGTCCTTGGATTTCATTCAGCTGCTTTTTCTCAAGTGATGAGTTTTAAGGAATGGAAAGACAATCATATACAAACATCTTCTAAAAAAGTCAGAGTTATTAAGTCTCAACTAGGTCATAAAAAAACAGTCAGACAGATCTCTGGGCAAGATCCTAATTTAGCTATGAAGTCAAAGATGGAAGCCGCTTCTACGGCCGATAATAGTGTTGAAAAACTAGAGGAAGAATTAAATAACGAAATTTATAATTTGGAAATGGCCCACGATCTTTCGGTTACTGATTACTTTGTGGGTTATCTTACAAAAGTTCCAAATCGTAAGGCGGCCTTTAATGAGGTTGCCGCAAAATTAACCCCATCTGAAGTTTCAGAGTTAATGGGTGCCTATGCAAATTCTATCATCGGAAAGTCGTTAACTAAAGATTCTACTGTTCAAACTTCTTCAAATATTGGCGAATAATTTACTAGACAAAGGTGAAGCTGTTTAAAGCTATAACATGTGCCTAGTTTAGTTGGTTCTATCAAAAATAGAGTTGTTCAACTATTTGGTTTCTCTCACAATAATGCTTAGAAGCATCATGAGAGGGAACAGTGAAAAGAATTATATTTATTCTATTTTTGGCAATATGTAGTACTTCTATTGTATATGGTGAAAACACCAAGAGAAATGAAAAAATAGTTAATAAAAATAAAACGACAAAAAAGAAGTCTAAGAATTTTTCTGAATTTAAGCCAGCTCCTGTCCCTCAGAAAATACTAGAAAATCAATTTGCGATTTACAATCCGGAAACCGATAAATATGACTTCGTTATATCGGACAGATTTGAAGGATCTGTCTTTAGTGATAATTGTAAAAATAAAAAATGCGAAGCCTATTTAGCCTTTCAAAGAAAGGTTGTGGATCTCTCTGAGGCCCCGCATCCTACAATGTTTAATCCGGCCGCAATTTTATGCAAAGATCTCGGAGGAGTAAATCTTATTGCAATTAATTCTAAGAAGGCAGAAGAAAATTTTTGTAAATTCAAAGATGCTTCTTATATAAATTCTTGGGATTTATATAATAAAAAATTTCCAGTTAAGGTAATAAAATAGCCATGAGTCGTCTTAAGGACTCATGGAAAATTATTCTGTTTTTAGTGGTTTTTTATATTCCGCCGACATTTTTATTTTTTTCCTATGTTCGATCCCAAGCTATTAAGGGTGAAATTGATAGAAAAGTTCAGTCTTTGAAGGAAGTATTTTCTTTGGCAGAGACTCTTCATTTTGTGGGAGATGATTCTCAAATCTGCACTCAGCTACAATCAGAGGCCCGCGCTGGGCGAGTTATTGTCTATGCCTATAAAAGCCCACTCGCACAGTGTTCAGTGCCAGCAAACTTAGGAGTTGAAAGTTATCCGAGTGCTGACGTCGATGTTTTGCAAAAATGGACAACATCTGATTTTGAAATTAATTTTCTTAAAACAAATCTAAACGATGATGCACATTTGGTATTAGGATTTGAAACTCCCAAAGAGCATAATCTTTGGTACTACATGATGAATTCCAAAAAACTTATTAGCTCGATGATTATCGATTTATTATTAGTGTTTTGGGTTTTTTCAGGTTTTTTATTTCTGGCTGTTGTTCGAAATATAGATCGCATAAAGAAAATTTATTCTAATCAAGAAAAAGCAAATTTTTGGATTGCTAAATTTGAAAAATTTTTTAGCTGGTTAAATTTTTCAGATTTAAAGGAATTGGAAACTACGACAAGAGAAGTTAAGTCAGTGATCGATGAGTTAACGGATGTTCGTAAGTTTGAAGAACGATCTTTGGAATATTCTATGCTGAAAGAAATTCGCCATCGTTCTGAGGCCGGCGAATTTGTGAGTTTGCCATATTCTTTTTTAGGAGTGGTTGTGAGGGTGGATATCAACGGATATTCACAACTTATGCGTTCTTTGCCTCTGTCCGTAGTTAAGGAAGTTAATACGAGATTTAAATATTTGGCGGCAGAACTTGCGTATCGTTATCGTGGCTTTTTTGAGGGCTCCGCTGGTGATGAAGTCGTCTATGTTTTTACTGGGGATTTTTATGTGGAAAACTCAGTATGCTTTGTTAGAGATTTGATGAGTGAGTTTGGTAGTTATGAGTTTTCTAATCAAGAAGATAAGTTCAAATTATTGGTAAAATCCAGTCTTTATCAGTCAGAGATGATGATGGACCTAGGGGTTTCTCAAGTTGAGTTTGACGGCTTGGCATTGCTTTATACCAATCGCATGTTTTCAGATTTAATTTATAAAGATAGAAATGTTCTTATTATTGACCCTAAAGAAAAGAATTCTCTTTCCCGGTTCTTGGGGCCTATGCAGGAAAATCGTGAAATCGTCGCCAAGGGAATGAAGCTAGATGTTCAATATGTATTTAATTTCAATCTAGATGTGACTTCTAATCCCAGAGACCGAGCTAAATATTTTAAATCTGATTCGGAGTTTGTTAAGCAGCTGGAGTCTTTGTCGATAAATAATGCAAATGATGTTTTCGATTATTTTAAATCTATTGAACGAGTTCAAAAGGTATCGACAAGGGTTCGAGATGCTTGGTTACAGACTATTCGTAAAACTTTAGAAATTTCTAAATCGAGCGAAGATTCACATGTATTAGCGTCTCTTTTAAGGTTAGGTGCAGTTTTAGTAAATTCTGAAAATTGGAATGATGAATGTGCAGACATTTTTAGACATGTGGGTCGGTCTTATAAAGGTAGATCCTTTGGGAATGCTTTAGAGACACTTATTGAACTAAATCAGTTGTCCTTGGTTCAGGAAATGAACTCGGATTCAAACGATCTCAGAACGAAAGCAAATTATCTACTTGCGATGGCTCTATTGATGCGCGATGAGACGACTTTGGGGAATTTACTTAAAATGGCCAAATCTGCAAATAGTGCGGAATCTATAAGTGGTTTGTATGCCTTGGCCACTTATGTGGGAGCCATTAAGGCTGAAAAGGATCTTTCTGTGTTTGCGCAAAAGCATTATGTTTTGGCGTTGGAAGAGCTGCAAAAAACAATCGAAAAGCGCGTGAAATTGTCCGAGCGAGTTCGCTTGAAAATTCAACAAGCAGTTTCTTAAAATATATTAAATATCAAATAGATAGGCAATATGTTAGCCTTTTGAGTTTGATATATCGCGTAATTAAATTAATCACATTTTTTTGAACAGCCCGCCTTGACTCTTGAGCTAGAGGATTCATATTAGCTCCGTAACATTAATAATAAATAGTTTTTTAAACGGAGGAGTCTCATGTCTAAAAATGAAATCGGCGTTCGCCCACTTCATGACAGAATTTTAGTAAAACGCATGGCTGAAGAAGAAAAAACAGCAGGTGGTCTTTTTATTCCTGACTCTGCAAAGGAAAAACCACAAAAAGGTGAAATCATTGCCACAGGTAAAGGCCGTGTAACTGAAGACGGTAAAGTATTGCCATTGGAAGTGAAGGTTGGCGATAAAGTTTTGTTCAGCAAGTATGCTGGCACAGAATTAAAACTTGAGGGCCAAGAATTCCTTATGATGCGCGAAGAAGACATTCTTGGTGTGTTTAACTAGTCTTTAAATTAATTAACGGAGTAAAAAAATGAGTAAAGTAATTACATTCTCAGAAGACGCTCGTGCACACATCCTTAAAGGTGTGAACACTCTTGCAAATGCAGTAAAAGTAACTTTGGGACCTAAAGGTCGTAATGTTGTTATCGATAAATCTTTCGGATCACCTCTTATTACTAAAGACGGTGTTACTGTTGCTAAAGAAATCGAATTAGAAAACAAATTTGAAAACATGGGCGCACAAATGGTTAAAGAAGTTGCGTCTAAAACAAATGATGAAGCTGGTGACGGAACTACGACGGCAACAGTTTTGGCTCAAGCGATTTATCGTGAAGGTGCTAAGCTTGTTTCTGCTGGTCATAATCCAATGTCTATCAAGCGCGGCATTGATAAAGCAGTTGCTTCTATTATCGAAGAGCTAAAATCAATGGCGAAACCAGTTAAAACTTCTAATGAAGTTGCACAAGTTGGTTCTATCTCTGCAAATAATGATAAAGAAATCGGTGAAATGCTTGCAGATGCTATGGACCGTGTAGGCCGTGAAGGCGTAATCACGATCGAAGAATCTAAAACTGCAAAAACTGAAGTTACTGTTGTTGAAGGTATGCAATTTGACCGTGGTTACCTTTCTCCGTACTTTGTGACAAATGCAGAAAGAATGGAAGCAGTTCTAGAGAATGCTTATGTTCTAGTTTATGACAAAAAAATCTCTTCAATGAAAGACATGATTGGTATTCTTGAGGGCGTTGCTAAGCAAGGTCGTCAATTGTTGATTATTGCTGAAGACGTTGAAGGTGAAGCATTGGCAACTCTAGTAGTTAATAAGCTTCGTGGAACTCTTCACATTGCTGCTGTTAAAGCTCCAGGATTCGGTGATCGTCGTAAGGCTATGCTTGAAGATATTGCAATCTTAACTGGTGCAAAAGTAATTTCTGAAGATCTTGGAATGAAACTTGAGCAAGCAACAGTTGCTGATCTTGGTATTGCAAAACGTATCGTAGTTGATAAAGATAACACAACTGTTATTGATGGTAATGGTTCTAAAAAAGATATTGCTGCACGTGTTGCTCAAATTAAATCTCAAATTGAAGACACTTCTTCTGATTACGACAAAGAAAAACTAAAAGAACGTCTAGCAAAATTAGCTGGTGGTGTTGCTGTTATTCACGTTGGTGCTCCTTCTGAAGTTGAAATGAAAGAGAAAAAACACCGTGTTGAAGATGCATTAAATGCAACTCGCGCTGCTGTTGAAGAGGGTATTATCGCTGGTGGTGGTACTGCTCTATTAAGAGCTTCTTCGAAGTTAAATAAAGCTAATTTCTCTGAAGAAGAGCAAGTAGGCGTTGCTATCATCAAGCGTTCTTGCGAAGAGCCTATTCGTCAAATTTCTGCGAATGCAGGCTTAGATGGTGCGATTGTGCTTGATCGTATTCTTCAAAATAAGTCAGTTTCTTGGGGTTACAATGCGTTCTCTGACGAATACACTGATCTTATTAAAGATGGTGTAATTGATCCAGTTAAGGTTGTACGTTGTGCACTTACAAATGCAGCTTCTGTGGCTTCATTGATGCTTACAACTGAGACTATGATTGCTGATGCCCCTAAAAAAGATGCTCCAGCTCCAGCAATGGGTGATCACCATGGCATGGGTGGAATGGGCGGCATGATGTAATAGTATAGAGTCTTATGATTAAGACTCTTATTGTTCGCTGAATGCTCAATTAAGTATAAAATGTAAAAACCCCATCTTTTATCGGATGGGGTTTTTTTGTAGATAGGTAAATAGATCTTCAGTCATTTTATTCTGATAGTCCATTGCCGGTAATGTGTGAGTTCGGATGGATGGTCCAATTTTCACCTTGGAGATCACTTTCAAAGACATAAGATGAGTTTTGGGTTATTTCAGGAAGGCTTGTATAGAAAGCACTTGCGTTGGCAATACCGAAAGCACCATTAAATCTATTGTGTGCCCCGAAGACGACTTGAATATATTGTTTATTCGTGGTGGGTTTAAAAAATGTAAATTCAAAGACAATCCCAGGTGAACCAGGCGTACCGCTTGTGTTTCCATTTCCCTCGTAGCGGACTCTGAAAAAATTATTACCAGATTTAGTATACATTCTTTGGATGGAATTATCTGCTGACCCTAAGAAAAATTTCGGAATAGCAGGATTACTTCCTGAAAGACTGCTGTAAACGCTGGTTCCGACGCCCGCGGTGAGATAAGTATTCGTACCAACAAACCATTTTGTATAAGCAGTGTTTGCAATAAAGAATGGAAAAGATAAATTTATTTCAAGACTGCCGTCGTCCCAGTTTGCATCTCGGTCTAGAGTCATTCCATCGATTCCCACTAAAGCTGCTGAGTTCGCAGTAAGAGTGGGGTTATATACAGGAATGGTAAAAGAATAACCGACAGGATCAGAGCATATAGAAGAATTTCCTAGAGAATTTGTAGAAGCGGCAGTGAATTCGTAAGTGCCTTCAGCAAGAGGAGTTGCAACTTGAATATCAACACTGGTCGTATTTGGAACAGAGACGGCTAGTTCTGCGACTTGATTTCCGCAAGCATTATCATTGAATAATTTTACAGTATCCCCAGTCTTGACTCCACCCACTGTAAAAGTTGGCTGCGGCTCTATGTAGGGTAAAGCTGCTGGCAAAAGTAATACAGGAGTTAAAGGTTTATCTGGTGCAAGATTCATTTCAATAGTTGCATCATGTGTATTGTTATCTGCAGTTCCTTGAAGGTGCATCATACGTAAGCGGTATTTATAGGTCATCCCTGGTGTTAAATTAGAAAGACTTAATGAGTTTGTTGTTGGGTCAGCTATTAATTGCTTATATATCGGAATACCAGATGTCATATCATATAAGTGATAGTTGGCGGCATCCGTGGAAGCTGTCCAATGCAAAGTCACTGTGGAATCAGTTTTTCCAGAAACAGATGTAATACCAGCAAAAATTTCTGGCTCAGGAGTAGGTGTAGGTGTGGGGTCTGGATCCGGCTCAGGTTCAGGATCTGGCTCTGGATCAGGGTCTGTTATTTCAGTATCGTCATGGTCTCCATTGATAGCTGCACTTGAAATCAAAGTAGTTCCAGAACCATTGCAGGAGCTAATGATTCCTAGATAACAAAGTAACAACCCGACGAGAACGATCTTCTTCATATATGAATAGGATAATACTTCTTTAAAGAATTATTCATTAAATTATAAGGACTCTTAAATAACTCGGATAAACGTCTGGAGATGAAACGTTATTATAGCTAGAAGGGTCTTTAATATCTGAGTTTAATGCATATTTAAACTCAGATATGGAGACTTTAGAAGAGATATTGAACCCCTCCGAACAGAGTTGTCATTTTATGACTTGAGCTTGTGGCTGTTATTTCGTTAGAGAACGAAGAGTTATAACTTTCAACCATCAATTCACCACGAATTTTAAATCTAGTTTGCATACGATAGTCGACGAAGAAACTAAATGAATTAACTCTATTAGAGTCATCACCACTGCGGTCCCCCTCTGAAAGCATTGGGTTCACGTAGAAATCGTAGCGTGCTCCGATATCAATTGGAAGTTCTTCGCTCAACGGAAATTGACCTCCGATACTTAATAAAAATCCACCGTATTCAGCACGAGTAAATGAAATGGGAGTTGTGTCGTCGACGTCGATGTTGGTGGTCATGTATCCAGCACCAATTTGCATTTTGGGGCCGAAATAATCATCCGTTAAAAGTAAGTTATAACCAAGATTCACACCATATTGGCTAACTGATGCATTTAGTGATTTGGGTTCGCCTACGGGGTTGTCATAGCTAAAAACGGACTGTCTTAATTGAATGCCGACATACCAATTTGGATCGAGCCAAATTTCTCCGCGTAATAAAAGATTCGGAACTAGAGATTTATCACCACCAATAGATCCTGAGCTAATAAGATTTCTATTTGTGGAATAGTTTCCTAAACCTGCCAAAACTTCTACTTTGCCGTACTGTGGAGGAGACGTCGGAAGCCATTCTACGGGTTCTTCGCCGAAAGCAACTTCCTTGTCTGCTCTGGTGTTTATATCATGGAGTACTTTTCCAGAGGGAGTCGTAATCGGTGGAGAATATTTAACAAACTCGTCAGGCAAAACTTTTGCCCCCACTGCGATAACGCCATTTTCCTTTTCTAGTTCGATATAGCCAAAGCTCATATAAGGCTCCACCTTATAAAGCTTTACTCGGCCCAAAACTTCTTTTTCAGTGCTGATCATGAATTTTAGTTTTGGATGACGATTTATTTTTATGACTTGAACTACACTAACTCTAGAGTCCTTCTTAAGTCCGTACACACTGCCAATATTAAGAGTTACTTCATTGCCTCTACGGCTTAAAATATTTCCTCTGAAAGGGAGTTTAGAGCGTAGTTGGTTGTAAACATTTTGAATCTCTGAGTTAACAGCTGATGTTTCAAAAAAAGGTCTTTCAAGTGCCTGTTCCTGTAACAGGGGAAGACCGTCGCGCCCAACGTATAAAGTCATTTCTATACTAATACCTTTGGGTCCTTTTGCAATATGGCTTGTCAGTAAAGCTTGAGTGTTATTCCTTTGCAAAAGTTGCTTAACATCATCGGTACTAAGATTTAATTTTTTAAAATCTAAATTTTTGCTGTTATTTTCTAATAAAGACCATTGTTTATCTTGATTGATCAATTTTTTTAAATGATCGAATGCAGGTTTCGCATAAATACCACTTAAATTGTCAGATGTCGGTAAAACTAGAATCGACTTAATGGCTAAATCTTGATCCACTTGACTGACATAAGTATTCTGGGCGTTGGTCTGTGCAGACGAGTACGCAGATCCAATAATTATTGAACACAAAAGACCTAAAAAATTAAGAAAGTATTTTGTCATAAAAATATTATGAATGCAGACGAGAAAATGGTCAATTTGGCGTCAAGTAATTCAGGCCCTATTCCGAAAAATTATTTATGTTCAGACTAATTCTATCTTTTTTAATATTTATTTCTTTTATCTCCTCGGAGCTTGCTTTTGCTCAATTTGGACTAGAAGGAATTTCTTCGGGTCGTTATGAAACTAAAAGCTCGGTTTATTCTATAGAAAAAGATGAGTCGGTGAGTTCTCCAGCAAAGGTTAACAAAAGAAAGACAGACACTACAAAAGTCGAGACATCTTCAAACAAGAAACAAGAAGTTTATATAGGTAAAAAATCAGACCCTCGAAAATTGGTTGAGAGTCGTATTGAGTCTACTAAAACTCAGAGAACTGTTGCTTCTGAATCCTCGGATGTAAAATTACTAGAATTATCGCCGTCTGCTGTGAGTGAAGATTCAAAAAAAATAGAGCGGAAAAATCGTACTAGAATTCTTTCCCTAGACATCAGACCTGGCGTGATTATTAACGAATCTAAATCTAACTATTCTTATAGGGATTATAAGACGGTATTTTCTGCAATTTTTGTAGGCGGAGATGTTTGGTTTAATAAAAATTTAGCGGTCCATGGTGGAATGTTATTTTCTTTAGACGCGGATTTAGATGGCAATGATACCAATAAATCAAAAGTTCCTGCTAAATACGAACATTTAGATTTAGGTTTGAAATATAGACGCTTTTTTGGGGAGGGTGTTGGTTCACAATCCTTGGAGTTTTCCGGTTTATATTTAGATCATGGACTTAATATTTCCACAGGAAGTTTATTACGAGCCCAGTTAAAATCCCGTGGATTAGGATTGGGAGTTGTTACCAACTTTGTGACATCAGAAAAATTTTCTTGGTCTTTAGGGGCTAAAATATTTCCTAAAATTGTTCATACAGAATCTAACGACGGAGTCCCAATTGAATCGGGCAGTGACCCTGAAAGTTCCCGTCTAGAGTTTAATATTGGGACTGAATGGGCATTAGATGGCGGAAATTCATTAATTTTTAGGATGGACTATGCACTTGAAAAAAACTTATTTGATGGCCAGCCCGTGTCCGTGGACCCAAATACTGGTCTGACTCCTAAAAATGTTGGAGTTGAAAATTCCTTTTTAGGATTTTCTCTAGGCTATCGTTGGGGTCGTTAAAAACCATTTCGACTCCGCTTCTTTGCTAGTACATACTAGCTACATGAAACCTCGTTATATTGTTGTAGATGATGCTGCTTTTCTTAGAGAGCTTCTAAAAAATATCGCTAATGAAGCTGGCTGTATTTGTGTTGGTGAAGCAGCTAATGGA
>JBHIVS010000032.1:0-14840 GCA_041987885.1 Pseudobdellovibrionaceae bacterium
CTTTTACTCCTCTTGCTGGACAATTTTTAACAGCTTGCAAACAACTTATTGATCCTGAGGAGCTTAGAGCCGTAGTATAGTATGTAACATGCAAGCTACGTCTCGTTATAACTACTATGAAGTTCTCGAATTAAAAGCAAATGCACCTCAACATGAAGTGACAGCTGCCTATGATCGAGCTCGTGCCACTTACTCTGGAGAAAATCCAGCGATCTACACTATTTTCTCTGAAAAAGAAGCTCGTGAACTTTTAACGGTCATCGAAGAAGCCTATCAAGTTCTAGGTAATAAAATTCTTAGAAATATCTACGATCAAAGACTTCTTAGCGGTAAAGCCTCACTCAACGATTTGTCATTTGAGGCTATTTTAGATGCCAGCAAACATGGCCTTCCTGAAGATAAAGTCGAAGCTCCTGTTCACACTTACAAGAAAGACGAAGCTTTCGAAAAAAAGTATTTAGCCAAAGACACTTGGGTTGGCGAAGACTTAAAAGCTTATCGCGAATACAAAATGATGAGCATAGAAAAATTAAGTGGCATTACTAAAATTAATTCCTATTACATCGTAGCCATTGAAAACATGAATCCAGATGGATTACCTGCAGTAGTTTTTGTTCGTGGCTATGTTGTTCAAATAGCAAAAGCTTTGGGTCTGAATGAAAAAATCGTTGCGGACTCTTACATGAAAACATTTAAGACTAAACTTGGAAACTAAATCTCAAATTTTAAATATTTCCGTATCTGAAGAAATGCAGGGTCTACGTATCGATAAGGCCCTTGCACTCTTAGAACAAATAGGAACTCGCTCTAGAGCCTCTTATCTGCTTGAAAACTCTTTGGTATTTTTAAACTCTAAAATTGTTAAAGCCTCTGCCTCAGTAAAAATCGGTGATACTATCGAAATTCACCTACCTGCTGCAAAGCCCGTGGGCCTACAGCCCTATAATTTTCCGTTGGATATTTTATTCGAAGATCAAGATGTCATTGTTATCAATAAACCTTCAGGTTTAGTTATGCATCCGGCCGCAGGCCATGAACAAGATACCTTAGTAAATGCTCTTTTGGCCCACACAAAAAATCTATCTATGAAATTTGGAGAAGAACGACCTGGTATCGTTCACCGTATTGATAAGGAAACAAGTGGTATTGTTGTTGTTGCTAAAAACGATAAAGCGCATGAAGCTCTGACTTCACAGTTTAAGGAGCGCTCTACTCATAGAATTTACTATGCTCTATGTTTGGGAACTAGCCCTACATTATCGGGAACTATTAAGTCTTATCTTGCACGACATCCCGTCGATAGAAAAAAGTATGCTTCCATTTTGGGAAACAACAAAAAGCCTCTTACAGAATTCGATGAAAATCCGGAATTTGGGAAATGGGCTATCACTCATTTTGAATGCCTAAAACGTCATAAAAATTTCAGCTATATGAAATTGAAATTGGAAACAGGTCGTACTCACCAAATTCGTATTCATCTTTCTGAACAAGGTTTACCCATCGTTGGCGATAATCTCTATGGCGCAGACAAAAAAATAAAGATTATCTCCGCAAATGAAACTGTCGCTGATATTAAAAACCTCAAACGCTTTTTACTTCATGCCGCTGAATTAGGATTTACTCACCCCACAACCAAAGAAAGAATGTTCTTTACAGCTCCTTGGCCAAAAGACGACGAAGAGCTTCTAAAAAAATGGGGAATTTTATGAATTTAGTTGAAACAGAACTTGGCTATACTTTAGAGAATGATCAAGTTCTAGTTTTTTTTGGAAAAAAGAATTCGCAAATAGATCATCTAAAATCAGCATTTCCTCAATTTCGCTTTTATAGAACCAAACAAATACATTCTGACAAATTTATTCAAACCTTTTTAAATTCTAGCGACTACTCGATAGAAGCAGATGCTCAATACTCTACTGAAGCTTCCATAGCTTTATGTTCTATTACCGCAGATTGTATTCCTGTTTTAGTTTTCAACCCACAAGATAGATCCATCGCCGCTATTCATGCAGGATGGCGGGGTGTAGAAAATCAAATCACGATGAAGACAATAGAAGGATTTTGCCAAGCAGAAGACAGAAAAAAATGTCTTGTTTTCATTGGCCCCCATATCCAACAGAAAAGTTTCGAATGTGATGAAGATGTTAAAAACTTATTACTGGCTTCAATTCCTACAGAGCTAGACTCAATTGATGAAAGCAGTCTGGTAATTCAATATCAAATTGATGGCAAAAATAAATTCAAAGTCGATTTACATAAAATATTAAAGTTACAGCTAGAGGCTGCTGGAATATCCTCAGAAAACATCTCTGCTTTATATATTGATACTTTTTCTGACCAAAGATTTCACTCTCACCGCAGAGATAAAGCCCAAGCCGGTCGACAAATTAGTTTTATCGCCTGCAAATAAAGCCTACAAAATAGTGAATGGATTTTAATCTATAATTTTTTAATGATGATCTCTAGAAGCAAAAAATCTATTCTTTCTCTT
Organism: Pseudobdellovibrionaceae bacterium; assembly: GCA_041987885.1. Taxonomy (GTDB): domain Bacteria; phylum Bdellovibrionota; class Bdellovibrionia; order Bdellovibrionales; family Bdellovibrionaceae; genus Bdellovibrio. Next base: position 2,492 of record JBHIVS010000032.1, read on the forward strand.
TAAGATCCGCACAGTCTGAAAACGAAAAAACCCGCTTAGTTAAGCGGGTTTAGAATAAAAAATAAATGGTGGCTTGAGACGGAATTGAACCGCCGACACAAGGATTTTCAGTCCTCTGCTCTACCAACTGAGCTACCAAGCCATTCTCTTGAGAGACCAAATATTTATATATTCGGCCCCCACTTGTCAACAACTACACCTGATCAAATGCAGATTTTAAATCATCCATAAGATCTTTAAGGTCTTCGACCCCCACAGAGAGGCGAATAAGCGAGTCATCAATCCCCAAAGCCTTTCTGCTTTCCGCAGGAACGGAGGCGTGCGTCATAATTGCTGGATGTTCAACTAAACTTTCAACCCCTCCAAGGCTCTCTGCCAAAGAAAAGATCTGAACGGTCTCAAGAAACTTACGAGCCGAATCCATTCCACCTTTGATGTAGAAAGTAATCATTCCACCGAAACCATGCATTTGTTCTTTGGCCAAAGCGTGTTGCGGATGACTTTCAAGCCCTGGATAAATAACTTTATCTACTTTCGGATGAGTTTCTAAAAACTTCGCAATTGCCATTGCATTTTCTTGATGAGCCCTCATACGAAGTGGCAGTGTTTTCAAACTTCTTAAATACAAGAAAGAATCAAAGGCTCCCTGAATGGCCCCCATGCCATTGCTTAAAAAAGCAATTTTCTCTGCCAAATCAGCACGTGCCGTAACTGCAACACCACCGACCACATCACTATGCCCACCGATATATTTTGTCGCGGAATGAACAACGATGTCTGCACCTAACTCTAAAGGACGTTGGAAGTAAGGACTCATAAAAGTATTATCAACAACAACTAAAATGCCATGTTCCTTAGCTTTTTGAGCAATACGCTTAATATCTACAAGCTTCAAAGTAGGATTTGTCGGAGTTTCCAACCAGACAAGTTTCGTATTGGGACGAATCGCTTTCACAAAATTCTCTGTCACTGTTAAGTCTGTATAAGTAAACTCAAGACCATTATGTTTTAATACCTTATCAAAAAGTCTGAACGTTCCGCCATACATATCATCCATTGCAATTACATGCTCACCAGACTTTAGCATATGTAAAATCGTTGCTGTTGTTGCACAACCAGAAGCAAAAGCAAATCCGTATTTTCCACTCTCTAAGCTCGCAATACAATCTTCATAAGCCCTGCGAGTCGGATTATGAGTTCTAGAATACTCCCAACCTTTATGAACCCCTGGGGATTCTTGCACATATGTCGACGTCAAATACACAGGAGTCATAATCGCCCCTGTAGTTGGATCTGGTTGTTGACCCGCATGAATAGCTCTTGTTGAAAAACCTAAATTTGCTTTATCTTTTTTCATATCATTTCCAATTTATTACTTTGAAAGTTCTTTCATATACGATTCTGCATCTACGACAATATTGTAAGCATCACTGATATCAGCCTGAGTTAATAACTCATTCTCTACCATCCACTTATCATTAAATGCCTTGCTTAAATATGCTCTGCCACTGTCGGCCAATATTACCACAATATTCGATGGCTTTTCCAAAGTCTCTGCCGCTTTAATTGCACCCACCAGAGCTAAGGCACTAGACGGTCCAACTAAAAGTCCCTCTTCAGAAACCAGTCTACGAGTCATATCAAACGCTTCTTTATCAGTTACTTTATAGAAACCATCGTACATATTCAGGTGAACATTGTCTGGCAACATATCCTCGCCCACACCCTCTACTTTGTATGATCCCGGTGGATCGACAATTTTACCGTGATAATAGAGGTCATACAAAATACTGCCAACTGGATCCGCACAGAAGGCCTTTACCGAAGGTTTTTGCTCCTTCAAATACTTCGCCACACCTGACAAAGTTCCACCGGTTCCAGCGCCCGCAACAACCGCATCTACTTTTCCATCCATTTGATTCCAAATTTCTGGACCTGTTGTTTGATAGTGCTTTTCAGGATTGTCTGGATTGTGAAATTGATTGGCTAAAAAAGCCCCCGGAATCGTGTCGGCGATTTTTTTCGATACTGTATAATGAGACATTGGATGATCCGGTTCCACCATCGGTGTGATAACAACCTTCGCCCCATAAGCACGCAGAATGGCTCTTTTTTCTTCACTCATTTTTTGTGGCATGACGACGATACATTTATAACCTTTAACAGCAGCCACTAATGCAAGACCCACCCCTGTATTTCCAGAAGTTGCCTCTACGATAGTTCCTCCAGGCTTCAATTGACCTCTTTTTTCAGCAGCTTCAACGATTGCCAAAGCAACACGGTCTTTAATACTGCCACCAGGATTAAAATACTCAACTTTAGCAAAAAAATTATGCTTTGAACCCTTAGTAACACTTCTTAATTTAACAAGAGGTGTCTCTCCAACTGACTCTAAAATATTATCGAAAACTCGGGACATTTAAAACACCTCAAAATCTATATCAGATTTTCTATTTTTATTAAGATTATTCATAGATTGCAAAACCGTACTAATCTGAATCACCGGATCTGCCGAATACGGCAGGTCCAATTTCTCCGAAAGAGTTTTTACCTTGTCAGAGTCAGGATTGTCCTTAGTTAATTCCTCAACCAATTCTTGCATGAGCTTATGTGATACTAGCTTCTGTGCCACATTTTCCTCCAATATAGTTGGCAATGTATCACCCACCACCTAAAGAGTGAAAAAGATTGTGCAGCAAGGGCCCAAAAAGAAGCAACAAAAACGCTGGGAAAAGTAATAAAAGAAGTGGAATCATTAAAAGAAATGGAAGTTTGGCAATTTTTAGCTGAATTTCTTCTTCACATGCGTGAATCAACTCTGTTTCCAACTCTAGCAGGGCACTATAAATAGGAAACCCGCTTAATGATTTGTTTAACAAATTTAAAAGTGCACGACGGTGCATTGAAGAAATCTTGGATAAGAGCTCATCAACACTTTTCCCCTGATCATGCAGTGACAAAAATTGTAACACCACTTCTTTAAAGTCATTTTTTTCACCCAATAGGTATATCTGAATACCTTTTTTAACCGAGTTACCTTGTTCAACCGCTTGTTTGACCGACAATAATAGCTCAAGAGGTGGTGCTAAACCTTCCATTTTAACTTTCTCCCCACATAAAAGATGACAAAAAGACCCAACAAGAACATCGAAATCGAACAAAAGATAAGTTTCTGCTGTTTAAGAAAGCCGAACTGCACAATCACAAAAGTTAAAAGAGACAAATAAAGAATAGTGACAATTATTGCCTGCATCCTTATTTGTGCAGAAACTTGTCCAGACCTACGTCGAAAATTTTGCAACATTTTATAATGGTTTCTAAGACCCAAAACCCTATCTAAATTTTTAGAATTGGATTTATCGATGGCACTTATCATTCTCTCGAAATCCGCTACAGATGGGCTTTTTGAGTGACCAATGAACTCTTCTTTTTCTAAATTCTGAACGATAATTTTCAATTGATGACCCATCCAACCCAATGTTTTTTCCGCAACAATCTTCAGCGCGAAACGGAACGACTTACCCATCTTCATCTCCAATATTATTTCATCTAAAAGACGAACAACATTGTTCTGAAATCTCTTCTCCAGAAAATAATTAAATATTCTTGGAAAAAACTTTAAAGAAATTAGAAGAATGCCGATGAAAAGCCAGTGTTTGATCTGCGAAGACCTTAATAAGTAGGTTTGAGCAGCTAGAATTACAAAGATCGTCCGCTGAATCTGCTTTGATTGATGAGATGAGAGTAGAAATTCAGATGAAATGTCCGAAAATATTCGATTCACAAGTAACTGTCCGAATATTGAAGATACAAAATTGATGATCAAGGACCACCTCCTAAGAAAAGAGTTGATCGCAAAATATATGCAAGATATTTTTTTGTTGACGGTAGTGGTCGAATTGGGAAAGACTCAAGTTAAGTACAGTTTTATATTTTTAGAAACAACAACAACGTTTGCATCCTAGGAGGAGCACATGGCAAAGAAAGCAGCAGCTAAGAAAACAACTGCAAAGAAAGCTACAACTAAAAAAGCAACTACTAAAAAAGTAGCTAAAAAAGCTACTAAAAAAGTTGCTAAGAAAGCTACTAAAAAAGCTACAACTAAAAAAGTAGCTAAAAAAGCTACAAAAAAAGTTGCTAAAAAAGCTGCTAAAAAAGCTTAATTCGCAATTAGAACTTTAAGTTCAAAAAAAACCCCAGCTTAGGCTGGGGTTTTTCTTTTTTGCGAATGGAAAGTTAACTAAGAGAGCTGAAAGAAATCCTCTCTCTTAATAGTTCTTAGAAATAGTAAAGTGCTCCAACCGATCCATTTGGCAACAACATGCCTTGATGTACTTCATACATTCCTGCAATTTCACCGTAAACAGATACGCCGCTGAACATTCCAGATAGTTGATTATATTGAACCCCCAAAGATGCATTCAAAAAATCCTTGCCGAATACGCCTTCCATCTTTTCTTTTTGAGTCAAAACTCGACCTAAGACTCCCGAAGCTCCTTCAAAGTTTTCAGAGTTCGAAGAGTTATACCATCTTGAATAACCCGCCGTGAAGTAAGGTGCCAGATAATCGCCCATAAACATATGTTTCCAAGCAAGTTGAAACGAATTATATCCATCGCCCCCACCAAAGCCAGCTAACGCACCATCAGCATCTTCGATATTAAGTTCGAAATTAACACCTGCTAACCCCAAAGCTCCACCGACGCTTGCACCTATTCCCATTTTTCTGTCTTCTCTCAACTTCAAGTTATTTTGGTATTGAGTTACAGAAGTGTTCTGCTTCATATCTTGGACATAACTTTGCTCAATACGGCGAGTTTTAGTTTCAATGCCCCAGTCCTCTACGCTCCCCAATGCCATGTGTGAGCCAAATACTACGAAAGTAACTACTAATTTCGACAACGCTTTCATTTTAATCCCCTATTTACTTAAAATACCCTAGCTCTAACACCCTCTTTTTGGAAAAACTTCTGTAAAGCCGGTCCATCAAGAGGTTCTAATCTAAATAACAGCTTATGAATTAAATCATAAGTTTTTTCTGCTTTTTCCGATCTCATCTTGCCCGTTAAATAAGCCAAATCATCGCTAATTTTAATGCTATTTTCTAATAAACGACCTACATCTTTATTTTTAGAGGCTTTATCTAACAACAAAAGAGTTTTATTAATATTACCAGTTAATTGATTCAGCTGTGCGATGAGCTTAATTACATCACCTTCATTTTTTTCCACAACTTCAATGATTTTCCCTGCTAATCCATAACTTTGGGAAATCAGCTGGTCTACCCTTGGAGGGTCTTCTCCGCGCACAACGGCACCAGACTCAAGCTCTCCACTTTCTGTAGAACCCGGAGAAATTTCTAAAAATTTTTCCCCAATAACACCCGCAAGATTGATAAAAAACTTAGAGTCTTGACGAATAGCACTCCATGCTTTGTTCTCTACGGCGATCACAAGTTTCAATTTTACTTCTTCGCCCTGAGGAGTTTTGAAAGAAGGATCAAATTCAATTTTTTTGACCTTTCCAACCTTAATCCCCATAACTCTTACCGGAGACCCCTCATCGATTCCTCCTGCATAATTATACATGACATTAATTTCTTTGGCCCCAGAGTATGGAGTGATAAAGCCCATCAAATAAGCAAAGCCAATCACCAATAACAGCGCAAATATTGCGAGTAAACCCACCTTTGCTTCTACCTTCATAACATCCCCTAATAAAAGTAACTAAAAACGTATGACATAATAAAATCAAATACAATAATAAGAACCGAAGCAACAACAACAGCGTTGGTTGTTGCCGAGCCAACTCCATCAGCTCCATTCTTACAATTAAATCCCATATAACATGCTACCAACGGAATAATTCCACCAAAAACAGCACCCTTTACGGCAGCAAAGAATAAATCTTTCATCTCAACAAACTGAAGCATCGAATTTAAAAACATATTTGGGGTAAATCCCATGTATATTTCTGCAACTTTGGCCGCAGCATAGAGACAAACCATATTTGCAACAATCGATATAAATACGGTCCCTACAACTCCAGCCAATACACGTGGTACAACCAAATAACTATAAGGATTAATATTTAACATTTTCAAAGCATCAATTTGTTCAGTGATCTGCATAGTTGCAACTTCAGAGGCATAACCAGCACCCACACGTGAACAGAGTAAAAGACTTGCGATAATCACCCCAAGCTCTCGCAAAATTAAAATCGCAGCAAATCCGGGAACCATGGAGTCATTTTGAATAACCATTCGCATGTGAAAGGATGATTCTAAAATCGTTACAATAGCAGCAAAGGCCACACAAAAAACTACGATCGGTAAACTGCGATTTCCTATAAAATAAAGTTGCTGAAAAAATTCATCTCGACGAAAGCGGGTATTTCCAAGGGCCCACAGCGTATTATAAAGATATTTCGTCATATCGACCAACCCTCGTATATTTTTAGGGCAATATCAAAAATGAAACTTGTAAACCAATCCGCCAATACAATTGCAGCCATAGTCGTAACTGCGGTCGTCACCACAGCTCTTCCAACTCCACGCGCGCCACCAGACACATGATAACCGTTAAAAGTACAAATTAAGGCTAAAACAAAGGCAAAAACAGCACTTTTTATGACACCCGATAAAATAGAAAAGGGCTTCACGATGGTAGGGATATATTTTAGATATTCTTCGTAATTAACCCCAGCAAATGCCTGACCAAGCACCATGCCCCCGAGCAAAGACATCACTAATCCAGCCAATAAAAGCACAAAACTAGAAATGATAATGGCAATAAATCGAGGAATAACGACTTCTTTTAAAGGGTCTGCACCTAAACATCTTATGGCATCAATCTGTTCGGTCACCTTCATGGAACCTAATTCTGCAGATGTATAGGCTCCCACTTTTCCACTAAGCATAAAGGCAATCAAAAGAGGGCCTACCTCGCGCACGGTTCCGCTCGTACTCAATGCCCCTAGATAAGCCAAGGCATCAAATTGTGCAACCTGCATCGAAAACTGCACAGTCATAATTGCACCGACAAAAAAACCTGCCATTAAAGTTGTTGGCAAACTATCAATTGTAACTTTCCAAATTTGAACAAATAGCTCGTGAGTATTAATACCTTTAGTTAAGATATTGCGATTTATTTGTGTCCAAAAAATCAAAATCGCGCCTATAGATTCAATTCCTTTTTTAAGCACGCTCATCAATAGCCTCGCTTAAAAATTCTTGAACCAAAGGAACTTGTGATTTTCTTAATTCAGAGGGGCTCCCCTCTGCGACAATATTTCCCGAACTCAGAACAACAATTCGATCTGCAATCGAAAGAGCACACTGCATATCATGACTTACCACTATTGACGTCGTCTTGTATTCTCTTGAAAGTTTCAAAATTAAATCATTAATAGCAGTCGTCGAAATTGGGTCTAAACCTGTAGTGGGCTCATCGAATAATAATATCTGAGGCTGAGTAGCCAATGTTCTAGCTAAGCTGACTCTCTTTTGCATTCCATAGGATAGATCAAGAGGTCGTTTATTTCCGATATTTGGCAAGTTGACTGCCTTTAAACAATTAGCAACTCGCTCTCTGATCTTTTCCTCAGATAGCTTGGTAGTTTTTCTTAATCCATAGGCCACGTTTTCAAAAACAGAGAGAGAATCAAAAAGCGCCGGATGCTGGAAAACCATTCCACATTTTTTTCTAATTTCAAAAAATTCATTCTCACTAAATAAAGTAATGTCTTGCTGATCAATATAAATTGATCCCTTTTCATACTTCAAAAGACCTACTAGTAACTTTAATAGAACTGATTTTCCAGTTCCCGAAGTACCTAGTACAAATACAATTTCTCCGGATTTAATTTTTAAATCTAGATTTTTTAAAATTGTGCGATCACCGAATGATTTACTAAGGTTGTTTATCTCTATCACTTAGCTATCGTAGGAGGCCTCATCTCAAGGGTCAACCCAGTTGACTCAAAGGCCCTTCATTTTTTCCATGAATAAATTGCTGTACTCGAAGATCCGGATGATTTTTTGTGTCCGCAACAGAACCTGTTACGATCACGCTTTGATCAACAACCATAATAATTCTATCTGCCAATTGAAAGGCACGATTCATATCATTAGTAATCGTTATGATCGTAGCCTTTCTTTTCCTCTGAAAAGAGATAATCAATTCTATAATTTTTTTTGATGTAATGGGTTCTAAACCTGCTGTTGGATCATCGTAAAAAATTATTTGCGGATTTAAAGCAAGAGCTCTGGCAATACCCAATCTCTTTTGCATCCCACCACTGATCTCATGCGGATAAAGATGAGCTGCATGGTCAATACCCACAGCCTGCAATAGTTCTTTGGCCAAAGACTCCATTTCAGATTCAGAAATTTTTCCTTCCTCACGAAGAGGAAACACAATATTTTCAAGGCAAGTCATGGAATCAAACAGAGCATTTTTTTGGAACAAAACTCCCATTTTTGAAACTAGCTCCTGACGTCTTTCGACGCTTAGAGTTGAAAGATCTGTTTGTTCATAAAAAATTGAACCATTTTGAGGTGTTAAAAGGCCACACAATAGCTTCAAAAGACTTGTTTTGCCCGAGCCTGAAGGGCCAATAACGGCAATAGACTCTCTTTCTTGGATCTCAAAACTGACGTTTTTTAAAATCTCTTGGGGTCCGCGGGAATAACTTAGATCTTTAGCAACTATGAAGCTCATATTTTATCCAGATTAATGTCGAAAGACGCCTCTGCGCCTAGCGGTAATTCTTGTCTCTAGAGTTGATTTGATATTGAATGGGTGGGCAAACGCAAGTTTTTATTTTTTCTATTTATTCTAAGAGTTTGTAGGGGAACGACTTCACGCTTTGATTAGCCACCTGTCTTCAACAGTCAGCTAAACAAATGGCAGGTCTTTGTCCTGCAAACTCTCGGACCTTTAAGGAGATTAAAATGTCACACAAAAGAAAAAAAATCGCGATTATTGGTGCAGGATTTGTTGGTTCTTCAGCCGCTCATTGGGCAGCACAAAAAGAACTTGGTGATGTAGTCGTTCTAGATGTGAACGAAGGCACTGCAATCGGTAAAATGTTAGACCTTTCTCAATCAGCGCCTATCGAAATGTTTGATACAAAAATTACTGGAACTAGTAAGTATGAAGACATCGCTGGTTCTGATGTTGTTATCATCACTGCTGGCTTCCCTCGCAAACCAGGCATGAGCCGTGATGAGTTAGTTGGTATCAATGCAAAAATCGTAAAAGATGTATGTGCAGGAATCAAACAACATGCTCCAAATTCATTCGTTATCGTAGTTTGTAATCCAATGGACGTTATGGCAGTTTATGCTCAGAAACAATTAGGCTTCCCTCGTGAGCGCGTAATCGGAATGGGCGGATGTTTAGATTCAGCTCGTTTCCGTGCCTTCATCGCTGAAGAGTTAAATGTTTCTGTTAAAGACGTTACTGGTATCGTAATTGGTAACCACGGTGATGCGATGATGCCTTTAGTTCGCCAAGCATCAGTTTCTGGCATCCCTTTAACTGAACTTCTTCCTGCCGATAAAATCGAAGCTATCGTCAAAAGAACTAAATCTGCTGGCGCAGAAATTGGTGGTCATCTTAAAACTGGCTCTGCATTTTTTGCTCCAGGCCGTGGTGCAGTTGAAATGGCAGAAGCAATTCTTAAAGATCAAAAACGCGTATTACCTGTAGCTGTAGAGCTAAAAGGTGAGTTCGGCGTTAATGAAGGCTTGATGGTTGGTGTTCTTGCTACTATCGGCGGCAAAGGTGTTGAAAAAATCCACAACTTCGAAATGAACGCTGCTGAAAAAGCAGAGTTTGCTGCTTCAGTTGATGCTGTAAGAAATTTAGTTTCTGCTCTTAAAAACGTTGAATAATTAAAATAAACTCCAGCAATGGAAAAATTGTAGGATATACGGAGAACATAGATGAATATTCATGAGTATCAGGCCAAAGAAGTCTTGAGAAAATTTGGTGTAGCAACGCTTCAAGGTAAGCTTGCTCACTCCCCTGATGAAGCCGTAACTGCGGCAAAAGATATTGGTGGAAATGTTTGGGTTGTTAAGGCTCAAATTCACGCCGGTGGTCGCGGTAAAGGTGGTGGCGTTAAGGTTGCTAAATCTTTAGACGAAGTTGCTAACTACACAAAAAATATTTTGGGCATGACTTTGGTAACTCACCAAACAGGTCCAGAAGGAAAAGTTGTTCAAAAAGTATTCATTGAGCAAGGTTGTAACATTGCTAAAGAATACTATGTAGCGTGTTTGATTGATCGTGCCACTGGAAGAGCTGCGATGATGGCTTCTTCTGAAGGTGGAATGGATATCGAAGAAGTAGCTGAGCACAATCCAGATGCTATTAAAAAAGTAGATATCGATCCGACAGTTGGTTTGATGCCTTTCCAAGCTCGTGAACTTGCTTTCGCGATTGGTATGGATCCATCTCTTGTGAATAAAGCGGTAAAGTTCTTCCAAGGTCTTTACAACGCATTTATAGCGACTGATTGCTCTATTGCTGAAATCAATCCTTTGGTTGTTACTAAAGAAGGCGAAGTATATGCACTTGATGCCAAAATGAACTTCGATTCAAACTCTCTTTACAGACACAAAGATATCGTTGAGATGCGTGACCTAAATGAAGAAGAGCCTTCTGAAATTGAAGCTTCTAAATTTGATCTAGCTTTCATCAAGCTTGATGGGAATATTGGCTGTCTTGTGAATGGTGCTGGTCTTGCAATGGCAACTCTAGATATCATCAAACTTCACGGCGCTAGCCCTGCAAACTTCCTAGATGTTGGCGGCGGCGCTAACAAAGAAAAAGTTACTGAGGCTTTCAAAATTATCCTTAAAGATCCAAACGTAAAAGGCATCTTGGTAAACATCTTCGGTGGTATCATGAAATGTGACATCATTGCTGACGGTGTTATCGCGGCCTCTAGAGAGCTTGGATTAAAAGTTCCACTTGTTGTTCGCCTTGAAGGTACAAATGTTGAACTTGGTAAAAAAATGTTAAGCGAGAGCGGTTTAAACATCACTCCTGCTGATGACTTGACTGATGCTGCGAAAAAAATCGTTGCAGCTATTAAAGGGTAATCAAAGATGGCAATTTTAATTAATAAAAATACAAAAGTTATCTGCCAAGGTTTCACTGGCGCACAAGGAACTTTCCACTCTGAGCAAGCTGTTGCTTACGGCACTAAAATGGTTGGTGGCGTAACTCCAGGCAAAGGCGGAACTACTCACATTGGTCTTCCAGTTTTTAATACAGTTAAGGAAGCAAAGGCAGCTACTGGCTGTAATGCCTCTGTTATCTTTGTTCCTCCTCCATTTGCAGCTGATTCTATCATGGAAGCTGTAGATGCTGATTTGGATCTAGTAATCTGCATTACAGAAGGTATCCCTGTATTAGACATGGTTAAAGTAAAGAAATACATGGAAGGCAAACGCACTCGTTTAGTCGGTCCGAACTGCCCTGGCGTTATCACTCCAGGAGAATGCAAAATCGGAATCATGCCTGGTCACATTCATAAGCAAGGTCGCATCGGCGTTCTTTCTCGCTCTGGGACTTTAACTTATGAAGCTGTTGGTCAATTGACGGCTCTTGGTCTTGGCCAATCTACTTGCGTAGGTATCGGTGGTGACCCAGTTAATGGAACAAACTTCATCGACGTTCTAAAACTATTCAATGAAGATCCAGATACTGACGCAGTTATCATGATTGGTGAAATCGGTGGTTCTGCAGAGGAAGAAGCTGCTGAATATATTAAAAAGCATTTCAAAAAACCTGTAACAGCTTTCATCGCAGGCGCTTCAGCTCCTGCTGGTAAACGTATGGGCCATGCGGGTGCGATTATTTCTGGTGGCAAAGGAACTGCAGAAGCTAAATTCGCAGCTCTTGAGGCTGCTGGATGTAAGATTGCTCGCTCTCCAGCTGACATGGGGACAACATTAAAATCTATGCTTAAATAAGCATAGGGTTGACCTATAAAATTTATAAACCCGTGGATAATTATCCACGGGTTTTTTTTATTAGACTGTTCGCTCTCCTATGGGATACGAACATAGTATGAAGACACTATTTTCAGTCCTTTTTTTAACCGGCTTATTTCAAACTGCTCACGCTTTCGAGCCTGATTGGTCCGCTAATGCAATTGTCTCTTCTGACTCTAGGAAAAATATATATCTACTTCCAGAAGCCGAATTTCAAAAAACAATTCTTCAGGGTAAAATTCACGCTCAAGAATATCCCGTCACCGTTACAGGAATTTTGCCTCCGTATAGACCCGTCAAAAAACTTCTAGATGGTGGATCTTACAATCCTCTAAAAAT
>JBHIVS010000033.1:0-14821 GCA_041987885.1 Pseudobdellovibrionaceae bacterium
TCAAAGGTGTTAAGGTGGGGGCGTCTCCGGCTTGGCTACAGCAACGTTTAGAAAGCGTTGGTCTGAATTCTATTAATAATATTGTCGACATCACAAATTACGTGATGATGGAATTAGGTCAGCCTCTCCATGCATTTGATGCGAAACATATCAATGGCAACAAGATCATTGTTGATCGTGCAGTTAAAGGCGAAAAGTTCATCGCTTTGGATGGCACTGAAATCGAACTTACTGGCGAAGAGCTTTCTATTAGAGACTCTCAGCGTCCAGTATGTTTAGCAGGTGTTGTTGGTGGTAAAAATTCTGGAGTCAGTGCTGATACTGCAGATATTTTTCTAGAAGCAGCTTATTTCATGCCGATGAGTGCTCGTAAGACGTCTCGTTCGCACGGGATTGACACAGATTCTGCTTATAGATTTTCCCGTGGCGTAGATCCTGATGGAGCTTTAAGAGGACTTAATCGCGCGACCACTTTAATTCTTGAAGTGGCGGGTGGAGAAGCTTTTGGGGATCATCACGATTTCTATCCTCATCCAGTAAAAAAATCTCCGGTAAGTATCACAGTAAAAACTGTGAGCGATAGATTGGGATATTTAGCTGAGTCATCAAAGTTTGAAGATTTCATGAAAAGACTGGGCTGTGTGGTTTCTAAGTCCGGAGAGACCTACTCGGTGCTTCCGCCGACATTCCGTTTTGACCTTGAGCAAGACATGGATTTGGTTGAAGAATACGCACGTCTTAATGGGTATGAGCATATTCCAGAGACTTTGCCAGAGTTTAAGGCGTCTCCATCGAATCACGATAAAACATTTATGCTTCATCGTCAGACTAAAGAGGTTTTAATCACTGAAGGATATCAGCAGGCGTTTAACTTTGCGTTTGTGGGTTCTAAGGGTGAAAAAGCATTTTTAGGTGAACTTGCGGCATTAAAGGCTTCGGGTTTAGCTTCGTCTGAAAAAGAAATTCGCATCATGAATCCGCTGAATGAAGAAATGGACGTTATGCGTTCGTCTCTGAGTTATGGATTATTTAAAAATTTAAATAACAATTTCCATTCTGGAAACATGGTAGGTCGCTTGTTTGAAGTGGGCAGTACTTTCTTTGTTAAAGAAGACGGAACTTATCATGAAGGCGCTCGTCTGGGGTTAGTTGCTTGGGGACAAAACTCGAACCTTTGGAATAAGTCTTTGGATTATCCTTTGGTTTTTGAAGTGAAAGCAGCTGTCGAGGCTCTTTTAAAAGTTTTAAATATTTCTTCTTATACTTGGGTTAATGCGGATCAAAAATCTGATGTTCCTGAATTTATCCATCAGGGGCAGTTTGCTCAATTATTGGTTGAAGGTAAAAAAGTTGGTTTCATTGGAACTTTCCACCCAGTTCTTTTGGATGACAACAAAATCAGAGTTCCTGCGTGTGTAGGAGAGCTAGATTTAGATCAACTTTATAAAGGGCAGCCTCGTCCTTACCGCGTACAAGGAATTTCTAAATTCCAGACTGTTGAGCGCGACTTTGCATTTGTAATGCCTAAAGCATTAAAAGTCGGAGACATACTTAAAGATATTCGTAAGGCGGGAGCTGGTCTGCTGATGAATGCAGACGTATTCGACATTTATGAAGGTGACAAGGTTGAGTTGGGGCATAAATCTGTAGCCATTAGAATTTGGCTTCAGGATAAAAATGCCACGCTGCAAGAAGCGCAGATTGCAGAGGTAACTCAAAAGATTTTAGCAAGTTTAAAAAAGAATTTTGATATTTCGGTAAGATAAATTCTTGATTGTTTTCAGTAACTTGTTAGGCTTTAAAAAGGGTTGTGGATATGAATTCCATGGTCCTTCGGTATAAATGAGAAAAGGGTTAATTATGGCAGGCCAAAACTTAGGAAAATCTACGGTGACTAAGGCCGATATCGTCGAGAACGTATATCAAAAAATTGGTTTCTCTAAAAAAGAAGCTTCTGAGTTAGTAGAGCTTGTTTTTGATACTTTAAAAACAGTTCTTCAAGACGGAGAAAAAGTTAAGATTTCTGGTTTTGGAAACTTTGTAGTGCGTGGGAAAAACGAACGTATTGGTCGTAATCCACAAACTGGAGAGCAAATTAAAATTTCTGCTCGCCGTGTTTTAACTTTCCGTCCCTCTCAAGTTCTTAAAGCGATGCTAAATGGCGAAGAGTATGCACACTTAAAAGATGAGGACGATGATGATTTCGACGACATCGACTAGTTCCCAAAATATTGAAGTAGAAAGCTTTGAGCTTTCTATGGGGAGTGAAGAGCAGCTAGAGTTAGCGGGACTTGAAAATGAAATCTTAGAGCAAGAATTTAGCTCTGAAGAAATCATGGCTCCAGTTTCTATTCCAGCTATGCTTTGCGATGAAAAATTGATCGAAGAACTTCAATCAATTCCTAGTAAGATGGCATTTAAGATTGGTGATGTTGCTGATCTTTTGGGAATTAAACAATACGTTTTAAGATATTGGGAAACAGAATTCGATATTTTAAAACCTAAAAAAGCTTCTAACAATCAGCGTATGTACACTCGTAAAGACGTTGAAAATGCTTTCCTGATCAGGAAGCTGCTTCATAGAGATAGATTTTCTATTGAAGGAGCTAGAAATGCTATGAAAGAGCTAAAAGCTCAAGTTCGCAAAGAAAAAGATATGTCTCAAGTTATTAATAAGCTTGAGGGAATAAACGAAAGAGTGGATGACTTGCTTCTTTCGATTCGTAAATTAAAGCAAATGTTTAAATAGTTAAGAAATAAAAAAGCCTCCATTTGGAGGCTTTTTTATTTCAGAATTTCGCTGATATATATGTGAAAGGTCTTCGTTATGAAAGATCTTTGTATTTAGTGTTTTACAACTGATGTTTGGCTGTTTTTTACTTGTTTGTTTAGGCAATCAATAAAGAATTTACAAACAATGAAAAGGTGAACTTGCTCATTGGTTTCCAAGCTTGGCTCCAGATCTGGAGACATAAATAGCTCTTCGATGATATATTTTAACATATCAGGTTGCCCGCCATTTTCTTCTTTTTCTTGAAGTTCAACAATCATATCGTCATTGATTTTTAAGTAGCGTTCGAAGTCTGGCTCTGACTTTTCAAAAAGTTCTACGATTTCATCTTCACCTAAAGGTTTAACTTCGGAGTAATGATTTTCAAAAGCTTCGTTTAAAATTAATGCCATCATAAAACCAAGATCTTGAGCGCCTTCACTCATGTCTTCGATGAATTCCATAAAGAAGCCACCTAGATCTGGCTGAACATCAAAAAGATGTTGAGAGGCAGCTTCTAGATCGTGTTCTTCCGTAATATTGCAAATTTTATCGATAGAATTCTGAATTGTTTGGAATGGAACATGGGTCATGGGAGTCCTCGCATCTTAAGCTCTCGAGATTTAAAGAGAGGTTGTTTCTTGCACAATACCCATCGAATCATAGGCGAGCAAATAAAAAGAAGGAATCTTGTTGTAATACCGTGACAAAAATAAAACATTGTTTTCGCTGTGAACTCTTTATAACAATAAAGTTCAAAAGCGACGAAAGGTTATTTTCCCATGAATCTGGTGTTTAAATCCCTAGGCCAAGCGGTGACCTCTCTCTTTAAAATGCATATGTTTTTATTGCTTTTTGGTCCTCCTGTTTTGACCTCAATAGTTCTGATCATTCTTTATTTTATTTTTTGGACAACGTGGACTACTCACATAGCCAGCTTTGTGAGTTATGTATGGGGTTATAATTGGATTGTAGACGTCACAGGGTTTGAAAGTTTTGGCAGTATTTTGGCTTGGATTTTCTTAATAATGATGTTTTTCCCATTGGCATACGTTATTTCGGTAGGTATCACCTCTGTGGTCGCAATGCCAGTTGTTGTTCGCTTTGTTTCGCAAAAGTATCCTGCTTTGCAAAAGAAAAAAGGGGGATCTAATTGGGGGAGTATTGTAAATACGCTGATTGCCGGAGCCGTATTTATTTTCTGGTTGATAGCGACACTGCCGTTGTGGTTGATTCCTGGGGCGCAAATAATTATTCCTCTATTCTTGGCAGCTCGATTTAACAAAAGAGTTTTCATGTACGACGTACTTCAAGATTATGCGAGTGCAGAAGAGCGTAAAGCTATTATAAAGCAGGAGTCTTTTGATTTGACAGTGATGGGTATGTTGTTGGGGCTGATCGCCTATGTGCCACTGGCATTTATATTTTTGCCGACCATTTCAGCATTAGCCTTTACTTTCCATGGGTTTAATTTGTTGCAAGAGCGAAGGAGCTCTCTGAAATAGTATTGATTGGGCTTTTAAAGAGGCAAAACTTTCAATAAAGACTCCTTGTCTGGTTTTAAAGCCTCTATATAGGCGGTTTTTCTGGTATTTGGCGTTAAATTGGGGTACTAGGATTCTATGTCTAATTGTTCTCATGAAAGAAAAAATATATCTTTGGAGACTCTAAATGAGAGAGTGCGCAAGGCTGGAATGAAGGTGACTCAGCAGAGAACCCAAGTTCTTCAAGTCTTGCTCAATAATATGTCCCCACTAACGGTGGATGATATATTTAAACAATTAGCTCCAGAAGCCGATTCGGCTGATTTGGTGACTATTTATAGAATTCTAAAAAAATTTGAAGATTCTTTGTTGGTGAATCGACTTGAATTCGGAGATGGTATTTCTCGCTTTGAACTCACTCTAGAGTCAGGGCACCATCACCACCATGTGATTTGTAGGTCTTGTCAAAAAGTTGAAACTCTCCATCTTTGTGATTTGGACAAACAAATTAAGGCAGTTGAGGCATTGGGGTATGGACAGTTGTCCCATCGTTTAGACTTTTTTGGCCTGTGTAAGAACTGTCAGTAGTGTTAATCCGCAGAGCGTTGAACTTCAATCTTAATAGAAAATTAACATTCACATTTTAAAATCCTGCTAGAATAGGTCCATGAAAAAAGCCTATCTTAAAATATTCAAATTACTTTCATTATCATGCGTTCTTTTTTTGTCTGCACAAGCTATTGCGAGCAAAGCCTCTGTTGTTCGTATCGATGGATCTTCGACGGTTTTTCCGATTACGGAAGCTGTTTCTGAAGAGTTTCAGACAAAGTATCGTGGGCAGTATCGAGTTACAGTTGGTATTTCTGGAACAGGTGGTGGATTTAAAAAATTCTGCCGCGGTGAAACGGATATTCAAAATGCATCTCGACCAATTACAGACAGTGAGCTGAAAGTATGTGCTCAGAATAAGGTTGAATTCATCGAATTGCCTATAGCCTTTGATGCAACTGTGGTTGTTGTTAATAAAAAAAATACTTGGATAGATAATATAACTGTTGATGAGTTGAAAACTATTTGGCAGCCAACAAGTCAGGCAAAAGTTATGAAGTGGTCACAAATTAAGTCTACTTGGCCGGCCCAAACAATAGATTTATTTGGTGCAGGGGCGGACTCTGGAACATTTGACTATTTTACTGAAGCTATCATGGGGAAAGCAAAGTCTTCAAGAGGAGACTATACTGCGAGTGAAGACGATAATACTATCGTTACTGGGGTGGCTAGAAATGTCCATGCGCTAGGTTATATGCCTTTGGCTTATGCTAAGGAAAATTTAGATAAACTCAAAATTTTAAAAATTAATGGCATTGAGCCTTCTGAAGAATCGGTTCGTAAAGGAACTTATACACCTTTATCTCGTCCGGTGTTTATTTATGTCAAAAAATCATCTCTTGCGAAGGAAGAAGTTAAAAAATTTGCTCACTTTTTCGTAGATGGAGCCTCTAACTTTGTTCCTGAAGTAGGCTATGTACCACTTCCTAAAAGTGCCTATGGAGCTGTTAAAGATCACTTGGTCAAAGAGAAAACGGGTTCTGTATTTAAAGGTCATTCAAAAATTGGAATTTCAATTGATGACTTGCTGAAGTTAGAAGCTTCATTATAATAAAACAGTGACAAATAGAGATCATGCAAAAAAACTCCAGTCCTTTACTTCTGCGAACCATCCAGCTCGTAGGATAAGACGGGTCAAAGAATTTATTATTGAAACACTTTTGTTTCTTTGTGCGGCATCGTCTGTATTGATTACCTTTGGCATCGTTTATATTCTGGTCAAAGAATCAATTCCATTTTTTCAACATGTCAGCTTTAAAGAATTTATAACTGGTACTGAATGGACCCCTCTTTTTGAAAATGCGAAATATGGTATTTTGCCTTTATTGTCTGGAACTTTCCTGACGACATTTATTGCTTTAATTGTGGCAATTCCTTTGGGAACAATTGCTGCAACTTATCTCAGTGAATATGTGTCACCGAAAGCAAGGGAAACTTTAAAGCCTTTGTTAGAGCTTTTAGCTGCGGTGCCCACTGTCGTCTATGGTTATTTTGCTCTGATGTTTGTAACTCCACTTTTGCAAAAAGTTATTCCTGATTTAGCAGGATTTAATGTGCTGAGTGCTGGGCTAGTTATTGGTATTATGATTATTCCCTATGTGAGTTCTCTTTCTGAAGATGCTATGCGAAGTGTTCCTGTACATTTACGAGAAGCCTCATTTGCGATGGGCGCTTCAAGATTGCAGACTGCTTTTAAAGTTGTTATTCCTTCTGCTTTTTCTGGGATTACATCTGCCTATGTTTTGGGGATATCGAGAGCAGTAGGGGAAACAATGGTTGTGGCTATTGCCGCAGGAATGCAACCACAGTTGACCTTGAATCCACTGAAGCCTTCAGAGACGATTACTGCCTATATTGTTCAGGTAAGTTTGGGTGATTTGCCCCATGGAACTATCGGATATCAATCTATCTATGTTGCTGGGCTTAGTTTATTGGTCTTTACATTATTCTTTAATATTGTCGGTCTTATTCTACGTAAGAAGTTTCAGGAGAAGGAATAATGAGCAAGACAGTAGAAATACGTGAAAACATTAAAAACCGTCAGTTCAAGGATTTTATTTTTTCTTTGGTTGGATTGTTGTCCTTGTTATTTGCCCTTATTACTTTGCTAGCATTGATCGTTGACTTAGCGATGACAGGAATTCCTAGGATAAATTTAGAGTTTTTTACTCAGTATCCTTCTCGTTTCCCTGAAAAAGCTGGAATTTTGTCGGCTTGGGTGGGCAGTCTTTGTATAATGCTGACAACAGCTCTCTGTTCAATTCCTTTGGGGGTTGCTGCGGGAGTATACTTGGAAGAGTATTCTAAAAAAGGTTTTTTTGCTCAAGTAATTGAACTCAATATTATCAATTTGGCTGGCATTCCGTCTATTACTTATGGGCTCATGGCTTTGGGCCTTTTTGTATACAAAATGAATTTGGGGCAGAGTATTTTAACCGCTGGGATGACTTTAGGGTTGTTAGTTTTGCCTATTATTATCGTTACAACTCGCGAGGCCATTCGAACCATTCCTAATACGATACGTGAGGCAAGTTATGCGATGGGTGCCAGCAAATGGCAAACAATTCGTTATCATATTCTTCCTTATTCTTCTGGGGGAATTTTGACAGGAGTTATTATCGCTCTGTCTCGCGCAATCGGAGAAACAGCCCCTTTGATTACTATAGGTGCTTTGACTTTTATTGCATTTTTGCCAACATCTCCGATTGAAGGAAATTTTCCTTTTGTTAATTTTGATTGGTTGATGGATCCGTTTACAGTAATGCCTATTCAGATGTTTAACTGGTTGTCTCGTCCTCAATCTGCATTTCACGAAAATGCAGCAGCGACCGGGATTGTTCTATTGGTGATGACTTTAGTTTTGAATGGCGGAGCTATTTATTTACGTTCTCGTTTTAGAAAAAGAATGAAGTGGTAATTTATGAGTACTACAAATGTTGATAAAAATCTTAAACTCCGTGCTGAAGTTAAAAATTTAGAATTTTACTATGGCGAAAAAAAGGTTATCAACGGGATCAGCCTTCCTATTTATGAAAATAAAGTGACTGCTCTTATTGGTCCGTCTGGTTGTGGAAAAACGACATTACTTCGTTGCTTTAATAGGATGCATGATCTGTATTCGACAGCGAATTATTTTGGAGAAATTCTGTTACATCCCGATCAACAGAATATTTTGTCTCCAGGAATTGATCCGATGGAAGTGCGTATGCGTATTGGAATGGTTTTTCAAAAGCCAAATCCATTTCCTAAATCAATTTACGAAAATGTGGCCTACGGACTGATGGTTCGTGGAGTAAAAAAGAAAAGTTTTATCGAAGACCGAGTGGAGACATCTCTTAAGCAGGCAGGGCTTTGGAATGAAGTTAAAGATCGTTTGAAAAGTTCAGCAACAGCTTTGTCTGGTGGGCAACAACAAAGATTGTGTATTGCCCGAGCATTAGCAACAGAGCCTGAAATGTTGCTGTTGGATGAGCCAACATCTGCATTGGATCCTATTTCTACTCGTCATATAGAAGAACTTATCAAAGAACTTGCACATGATGTAACTATCGTCATCGTGACTCATAGTTTACATCAAGCAGCACGTGTATCTGATTTTACTGGATTTATGTATTTAGGTGATTTGATCGAGTTTGATATCAGCGATAATGTTTTTACAAATCCTCGTGATCCAAGAACTGAAAACTATATTACAGGTCGTTTTGGTTAATAACTTTTATTCAGCGTAAAGATTTCTTAAAGTAAAAATAAAAAAGGGATTTTTTAAAATCCCTTTTTTATTTTTATACGAAGGTTATTTTAAAATAAAAAGCGCAGTAAAAGTTTGGCGTAGGGAGAGCTTCCGATAACAGTAGGGTCTTTTGGATTCCAGGAGTAATCTTCGTCAGCAAAAAACTTTCTATCAAAAGCATAGCCGGCTTCGAAATCGGCCATTAAGGTTTTTGAGAGCGGGCTTTTAAAGCCTAGGAATGCTTTTCTTTCATCATAGAAAAGTCGTTCTTTTCTAGATTCTCTATCATGTAGATAATGAACTACTTGGGAAGCGTCAAATCCTGCGTAAAACTGTGATACAGGATTTAGCTTGTAATAAACTTGAGCTCTGTAGGTATAGGGAAGAAGTGTATAGGCATTTACACCCATGTTTTCGGAAAATTGCCAATTTAGAAATAAAAATGGTGCACCCAAAATCAAAGAAAATTCTCTGCTAGGTGTATACATCCACGCAATCCCTGGTAGAGGTATATTGTTAAGAAAAGATCTATTGTTAGAGTAGTTAAGTAGGTAGAGCCATCGTTTGCTCGCATCAATGGGTGTTGAATAGACAGAGGTCACATTTACAGTGCTTTCTTTTTCACTGGCGAAAGGTTTATCACTTGCAGATCCTAAACTTCCGTTTACGCTCCATTGACGGTTGTTGTCCATGAGTTTTGTATAGCCTAAGCCTACCTTGATGTCGTAAAGGTCCGGAAATGGAGAGTTATTTGGCTCTAGTTTCATTTCTCGTGCAGTCACCGAAAAGGTCCATAGGGAGTCTTCTTTTTTTAGAAAGGGTAGATGAGTGTTTAGCTCGCCAACCCCCATTTGAGATTTTGTATTAGCGTTAGAGACATCAGCATTTTGATAGATAATTCCTGATAAAGAAATCATCGGACGTTGTTGGGAAGGGGGAGCTAGAAGCTGTCCCATATCAAAAGAGAATGCCGAAGATGTTGCGAACAAAAGGCCAGTGAAAATTATTTTTTTCATATAGAAATCTATTTTAGAGGCTTTTTTTAAAAGAAAAGGAATTTTTGATAGTCATTGACGATGGGCTTTTGTAAGCTCTGCTAATGATTGAATTAAATTCTGATAAATACTTTATTCGCCCCAGTTTGTTTAATCTCGTAGAGCTATCGTTGCTAGCAGATATGTACGAAAGATATTGCACTCCTTCGGCGTCCGTAGAACAGGTGAGTAAGGAGTCTCTGGCGCAAACTTTATTGAAAATGAAGGCGGCAGAAAAAAACGGTAGAATCAATGTTGTGCTTTACGAAGCAAGTCCCATCGGTTTTTACTGGGAAATGGATGGCAAACCTGTAGCAATGTGGATTGCTCCTGCTCATAAAAATCAAGGTATCGAAGAGCGCATTTCTCTATAGGGTATTTATGATAAGTCTAGACGATCGAAGAGTTTTTATTACTCAGGTGAACTCCTATTTTGGAGCAGCTTTAGCTGATTTTTTGCTTCAGCAAGGATGTCAGGTTACGGGATTTGTCGACGAATCTACGGAAAATTCTGCTTACTTCGATTTATTAAATATACCAGGGCGCATTTCTTTAGTGTTTGGGCAGCTTTCAGATTCAAGCTCCGTAAATCAGGCTTTGGAAAATTCATTTTCAGAGATAGTTATTCATCTGGGAGTTATGGGCTCCTTGTCCTCTGGAAAAGTAAATCCGCAAAAAATATTTGTTAGCTCTGTGGAAAGTACTCTTGGTATTTTAGAAAATTTACGAAATACGGGAACTATTCGAGGTCTTATTTATATTAGTTCGGACAAAGTGTATCGTTCCACGGATGATCAAGGAAACTATCACACTCAAAGCTTGACTGAAAATGCTGCATTAGCTGCGAGTGATTTTACGACGACGGCTAGGTTGTTGGCAGAGAACATCATAGATTCTTATAGATTAAGTGTATTTCCTTCGGAAAAATTTCATTTGCATAAAATTAGATTAGTCACTCTTCGCCTTGGGGGGAGTTTTGGTCCTGGGGATTTATCGGAGAAATCTTTAGTTCATCAAATTTCTCGTTCGATTTTATTTCAAGAACCTTTAATAGTGAAGAATCCTGCGTCCCTTCGTTCTTGGACCTATCTTCAAGATCAGTTTTTAGGAATTAGAAATACGATGTCATTGTTGTTTCAAGGTCAAAAAATGAATTCTGCTTATAACTTGTGTCGTCCAGGGCAGGTGTCTGTTGCGGAAATTGTGAGTATTTTAGAGGCGATTTCTGGAAAATCCGCGAATAGTAACATATCTACAGCGTCTTTGGCGAGCATTTCTCGTCATAGAGAGCAAAATTCTGAACTAGCGTTCAAAGACCTTCAATGGCAGCCCGAAAATTCATTGGAAAAATCACTTCAAGAGACATTTAAGTGGTATAAAGAATTTTATTCTGCTCAGAAGTCTGATACCTTGTAGGGATGTCTTTTTCTAGTTTATCACTTAAAAGTATCGCGGGACTGGAAAGTCCTAAAAAATTAGCCACTCTTTCACAGCAAGCAACTGCTGATCAAGCATTTAAGTCTCTGCAGAGAGGTATGCTAGATTCTCATAGTTTGCAGTTTAATGATCAGGGTGGATTAGATATTCAGTTTTCTTTCATTGAAGACAAGTCCATTAATCCCTTTGTTGTAAATGTTGTGGAATCGGGAATAGAGGCTCATTTAGATTTTAAGTGTGAACAGTGCAGTCAATCTCGTAAAGATGATGAAGAGATCTGTGTTCATGAGTGGGCTTCATTGGTTTTGATTTGGTGGGCGCTGGCTGGAGACAGAGGATTTTTGAAAAATCACAGTTTTACTGTTAGTCATTTTTGTGAAGATTTTTGGGCTCTTACTGAATCTCAAAGTTCAGAGAGTAAAGCTCAAGAATATAACCCTCTGTTGCCAAAAAATTTGAAACTGGTATCTATATCAATGGTTTTGGAAACATTGGATTTAGATTCTCAAGAAGCACTTTATCAAGCGCTTCCGATAGAGGCTAAAACATTTAATCTATTAGTGCCGCCGGAAGAGTCGGAGCCATCCTCAGGCTTATGGGGATTACCTCAGGCTTTTCGGGGAAATCTAAACAAAGAAACGACCTATTGGGCAGACATTCGTTTGCAGGAAAGTATCGCAGGAATTTTGCGATATAATTTTTCCGATGGAGCTCAGGTTTCTAGCCGGGACATTCTCCGTCATCCGTATAGAAATATTATTGCTAAAGATTTATTGCCGAGTCCTGCTCGCAAAGAAACTTTTGAAGTTTTATGGCCTTTGTTGCCTCAGGATAATCAACGTTTTTATTCACGTGATTTGTTAGATGTTGAAGTGGTTATGCAGGAATTATTATCTCGTATCCTGCGTCGAAGTAATAAGGGTGATATCGAGTTTCTTATTCAAGACTTAAAAGATCTAGAGCGTGGAATTGTTGTCCGTAAAGTTTCTCTAGAGACGGAGAATGATTTTCAATGGGATGTCGAGTTCTCGGGGCAGGATGATAAGTTAAAAATGACCGCAGTTTTAAATTCAAAACTGCCTCAAGTAAAATATCGTTTCTATGATAATTTTGCTCTTGATATGGAAAATCATTTTGTTTCTGGATATGGGTTTCGCAGGGAGATGTCTTTATTAGAACAGCTCTACACAAAAACTCTTCAATTGCCTCGTCCTCAGCAGTTTTCTCGTCAAGAAGTTGAAGGCATCGTTGATGTTAATAGGTTAATGAAACATCTAAGGTCGCGTCCATTTTCTGTGAATGTACGTGGTGGTTTTCATGATAAAGGTCGTAGCGATAGCTTTATAGATTTACATCATCAAGAAAATGGTGGTTTTAAAATTGTTCGTAAGTTTTCTTTAGGGCAAGGAAAAGAATACCAACAAAATAGCTTTAGTTCTAAACCAGTTCTTTTACTAAGAACTTTGAACGAAGGCATCGGATTTTTGTTAAATTCAGATGTTAAAAATTTTGCTTCTACTAGTTTTAAAACCCGTGAGTGGGACTTGAAGATTCTGAAGCATTTAGGTGTTCTGCAATATCTAACTCTTGAGGCGATGGCTTTACACTTTGATGGTCGTTTAACAGATGGAACTGCCGCAAGTATCGAAAATCTTGTTCCGGCTCTTGCCGAGAAAATACAGTCATTGCTTGTAACTGGGGAAGGTCAGACCTTTAATAAAGAAATTGCATTGAGTGACTTGTGCTCAAAGAGTACTTTGGCTATTTTTTCTGATTACGTTTTAAAAGTTCAAAAGATGATGTCTGAAAAAGAATCCGTTTATGTTCCAGAAGGAGAGTACATTTTCTCTGGATCTGTAGAGCGTGAATTCAGGCTTATTTATGAAATTTTGAAGTACATGGCGGTTTCTACTCAAGGAACTGCCTTTAAGCGTTCTAGAACAGGCTTGTTATCTAAAGTTTGGGATGGGGATGTTAAAACAGATCCCTTACTAGAGCATGCAAACTTTTTTTATCCCTCTTGGGGTAAAGAAGAAGCCACTGCAAATCAAACTCTAGGGCTTATGCAGCCCTTGATGGACTATGGTGTGAACTTATATGTTCGCGGGCATAAGTTGGAAGAATTGGGTAGTGGTGAGTTTAAAGTTGATTTCCAAATTGTTTCAAAAATTGATGAAGGAATGTTGAATTGGTTCGAGCTAAATCCTCGATTCTTTCTTCAGGGGCAAGAAATCGATGCGCAACAGTTAAAATCATTTGGCGGTGGAGTTGTTGAGTACGATGGGAAGTTTTATCTTGTTCCAAGAAAAGAAATTCCAAGCCTTCGTCGCTTAGAGTTCTTCTGGAAAAAACTTCAGGGTCATAAGAAAGAAGGGCATAAACGTGCTTGGAGCGATAAGTATTACCAGTTGCCAAAACATCAGGCCTTGGAATTACTGTCTCTGCGCGCCTCAGGTTATGTCTTTCAAGGCGACGACGAGTGGAAAAAAATATGTGCTTTCTACGATGGTTTAGGTGGCCGTACAGACCTTGTTGCAATTCCAAAAACAGTAAAAGCCGATTTAAAAAATTATCAGCACGAAGGTATGCAATGGTTATTAGATCTTTATACCTTACGTCTGGGCGCTCTGCTTGCGGATGATATGGGTCTTGGTAAGACTTTACAGGCCCTAGCATTTTTGGATCATCTACGAGTGCATGAACAACTCGGGCAAGTTTTGGTCGTAGTTCCGTCGTCTCTAGTTTATAATTGGGAAGCGGAGATTCAAAAATTTACTCCTGATTTGCCGTTAGATATTTTTGCAAGTAGAGATCAAGATCGTGTAGGTAAAAAACTAGAAACTAAACAGCCTCTTATCTTGGTAACCACCTATGGTTTGCTGATGGAAAATGCTGAATTTTTTGCTCAGTATAATTGGAATGTTCTAATTTTTGACGAAGCTCAGAATTTAAAAAATATTTCAGCCAAAAGAACCAGCGCTGCTCGTATGCTAAATGCACGTTTTAAAATTTGCTTAACAGGTACGCCACTTGAAAATCATTATGGAGAATTTTATTCTCTTTTAGATTTGATAGTTCCAGGTTCTTTAGGCAAATACGACGAATTTAGACGACATTTTGTGAATACCGATGTTGTTCTTTTAGAAGATGTCGAAGATTTAAAATTAAAAGTAAAACCATTGGTTCTTCGACGTTCGAAAAAGGAAATTTTAAATCAACTTCCTGAAAAGCAAGAAACCAAAGTACCTATTGCTTTTGAAGAAAAGCAAAAACGTATCTATAGAGACATCGCTTTGGCGTACAATGAACGCATTCAAAGTTCTATCAAAGAAGTGGGTGAGGCTAGGTCTCAGTTGCAGATGTTGACGGCTTTGCTTCGTTTACGTCAGGCATGTTCTGATCCAAGTGCTTTGCCAGACGTAAAATACGACCAAGTTCCTCCGAAACTAGAGGCGATGATTGATTCCTTACAGGAAATTATCGAATCTGGAGAAAGTGCATTGGTCTTTACTCAGTTCTTACCAACCTTAGAAAGAACTGAAAATATTTTACGAGGTTTAGGTATTCCTGTTTTTACTCTGCACGGGGCTATTCCTACCAAGCAGCGCCAAAAAGTTCTCAAAGATTTTAATGAAACTCAAGGTGGAGCTGTTTTAGTGATGACTCTTAAAACGGGCGGAGTCGGTCTTAATTTAACTAAAGCTAGCTACGTTTTCCATTTAGAGCCTTGGTGGAATCCTTCTGTGGAAAACCAAGC
>JBHIVS010000034.1:0-5950 GCA_041987885.1 Pseudobdellovibrionaceae bacterium
GACGTTCAGAGAGTTTTGCAGGTTCTTTTGGGCTTGCAAAAAATCCATAGAATAGATGCCTCGGATGCTTTGGCGATGGCTTGTTACCACGCCTTTGAAATGAAAAAGAATTTAGTATTAAGAAGAGCGGTGACGATATGATCGGTTATTTAAGAGGAAAAATTATTGAAGTGCAGAACGATTGTGTTTTGATCGATGTGCAGGGTGTGGGGTATGAGGTTCATGCTTCCGCTAATACGCTCAATGATTTTTTAGTGTTACTAGGTAAAGAAATTATCGTCTGGATTCATACTCACGTTCGTGAAGATGCCTTCACTCTTTTTGGTTTTTTAAACAAAGAAGAAAAAAATTTATTTCTGTCCCTTTTGAAAGTAAATGGTGTTGGTCCTAAGATGGCCTTGAGTATTTTGTCAGGTGGAAGACCTGCTGATATTCAGCAAATGATTGAGGCTGGAAATGCAAAAGGTCTTTCGGGTTTACCAAAGGTCGGCAAAAAAACAGCGGAACAAATTATTCTGACTCTCAAAGGTAAACTTGTGTCTATCGACGATGCAGTGAAGGCTCGCTCTGCGGTTCATACTGAAATTACTTCTGCGCTTTTAAATTTAGGTTATAAATCTCAACTCGTGGATCAGTTCGTGGGTTCTTTGGCTCCGGATGTTTCCGTTGAAGATGGTATTCGTAAAGGCTTCCAAACTCTTTCTGGAGGCTTGTCGTGAGTCGTATTTTAGAAGGCGATGTTTTTGAAGGTGAAAAGTCTTGGGAAAATGAATTGCGTCCTCAAAACTTTTCGGATTTTCCAGGGCAAGAAGACGTCAAAGAAAAACTCAAAGTTTTTGTCCAAGCGGCAAAGCAGAGGGGTGAGCCTTTGGATCACGTTTTATTGTCGGGTCCTCCCGGCTTAGGTAAAACAACACTTTCAAAAATCATTGCCAATGATATGGGCACAGAAATTAAAATGACCTCGGCTCCTGCAATCGATAAAAAAGGAGATTTGGCGGCTATTTTAACTTCTTTAAAACCAGGTTCTGTCTTGTTTATTGATGAAATTCACAGGCTAAGCCGTCATGTTGAAGAGTATTTGTATACGGCGATGGAAGACTTTTACATTGATATAGTCACCGGTGAAGGTTTGGGTGCTAGGTCGATGAAGTTTACTTTGGCTCCCTTTACTTTGGTAGGTGCTACCACAAGAGCGGGTCTTTTAAATCCTCCATTTAGAGATCGTTTCGGAATTGTGGAGCGTTTGCAGTTTTACGATCGCCAAGCTTTGGCGACCATTTTGATGCGTTCTTCTCAGATTTTAAAAATTGAAATGGACGAAGAGGGGGCTGCTGAGGTTGCAAGACGATCTCGCGGAACTCCTCGTGTTGCGAATAGATTGTTAAAACGTGTTCGCGACTATGCCCAAGTCAAAGGGCAGGGAGTTGTGAATAAAGATTTGGCAGTTTATGCCCTTGATCAATTGGGTGTAGATTCTTTTGGTCTTGATCTTATGGATCGTAAGATTCTCTCACTTATTCAGGATAAATACGCAGGCGGCCCTGTTGGCATCGACACTATTGCTGCGGCACTGAGTGAAGAAAGAGACACTCTTGAAGAAGTTTATGAGCCTTTCTTAATTCAAGAAGGATTTATTCAAAAAACACCTCGTGGTCGAGTCATTACTGAGTTTGCGAAAAACACGATATTAGCGGGAACTGAGTCTTAAAAGACTCAGTCGATTTTTTCGCAATAGGGGGTAATCCCATTGCGAAGCTTGTCTAGATCGAGTACATTGCTAACAAGATGTTCTTGCAAAAAACTATTCGAAAAAAGACTTCAGTGACGGGAATTGGGATTCATTCAGGGGATCCTTGTACTCTAACATTCAGACCGGCGCCTGCGGATACGGGAGTTTATTTTATTCGTACCGATTTGCCAGGGTGTCCTTCACTTAAAGTCACAGCAAAAAATGTCCAAGCAACTTCACACCAAACCACTATTGGTGGGTCGCAGTTTTCTGTAGCTACGATTGAACACTGTGTATCTGCATTGTCGGCACTTAGAATTGATAATTTATTTATTGAGCTTGATGGGCCTGAAATTCCAATTGGAGATGGCAGCGCACGAGTGTTTTTAGAGGCACTTTTAGAAGTCGGATTGGTAGAGCAAGATCAACCTCGAAAATACTGTTACGTGACTGAACCGATTTATTTCTCTGAAGGTGATAAACACGCTTATGTGGTTCCCTATCATGGTTTACGTTTAACAGTGACGATTGATTTTCCAAATCCTCGTATTGGAAAGCAAACTTTTGATTTAGATATCAACGAAGAATCATTTGGTCGTGATGTTGCAGCAGCAAGAACTTTTGGTTTTTTAAAGGACGTAGAAGCATTACAGGCTCGCGGCTTAGCTAAGGGTGGCAGCCTAGATAATTGCATTGTTTTAGATGGTGAATCTGTTGTGAATCCAGAGGGGCTTCGTTGGGCTGACGAATTTGTACGTCACAAAGCTTTAGATGCTCTGGGGGATCTGGTAACTTTGGAGATGCCTTTGATGGGGCATGTGGTTCTCTATAAAGCGGGTCATGATATTATGAATAAACTTGTTCGTAAGATCTGGGAATCTCCGCAAAGTTATCGTCATGTCGAGTTGGGCGCTAATATTTCTGATGAAGTTCAAAGATTCTCAAATTGGACCGTTCCAGGTTGAGAACCTGATAAAAACATCGAGTATTCGATAAATTCTTCCGATACACTTAAGACTAGTCCTTGAAAAAAAGGGCTAGTGCGTACTAGGGGGAATGTATGCTTCGAAATAAAAATCTTTTGAAGGCTATGATTGCTTCAATAGGGCTCGGTGTTATGGTGGTCAGTTTTCAAAACTGTGCTCCCAATCAGATGGAGTCCGTCGACTTTTCTTCTTTAAGTAGCTTGTCAGTATATCAGGATTATCTTCCGTTTCCTTCGGGGACGAGGGGAGTGATTTTAAATCCTGGTCAAAAAGTAACTCTCAAAATAAAAAAACCAACCTATGCTACAGGCAATAATGCTTGGATCGTCGTGACGGATAATTTGTTATTAAATCCGAATTATGACGAAGCAGTTCCTACAGCTGACGGTGGGTATTTGTTGATTCCTATTGAAGTTGTATCCGACGCAGCAAGCCGAGGTTTGCCGCGTACCTTAACAATGAATTTAAGTTCGGGCTGGAGTGGATATTCTTATACCTCAGTGCCCTCAACTTTAGCTGCTCCGCAGCCAATCTCTGAAGATGGTTTGTATATTCAAATCTCTGAAGAGACTTCCTATCCTTTGGATGCAACAGCAGAGCTTTGTCTTCAAAGGCCGAGTCATCGTTTCTGTATCTCTAAATAATGTGACTTAAAGGTCATAGTATTGCTTTAAAAGTTAAAAATTTATAGGCCTCGGTCTCAAAAAAAAGACCGAGGTTTTTTATTGTAAAAGCTTCAGTTTGAATAGGGACCAAGGTCTTTTTAAGAGAGGGATTGAGGAACTCCTCATCAAGCATGAGATCAACTTGCTTTTTGGTTCCAATCTGGCATATTTGCGGAGTTTCAAACAGGAGTAAACAATGATTATCGGTGTTCCTAAGGAAATTAAAATTTCTGAAAATCGCGTAGGCCTTACAGAAGCTGGCGTTCGTCAGTACGTATTAGAAGGTCATACTGTTCTTGTCGAGAAAGATGCTGGCGTTGGCTCTGGTATTAGTAATGAAGATTATGAAAAAGCTGGTGCAACAATAATTGATACTAAAAAAGAAGTGTATGCCAAAGCAGACATGATTCAGAAAGTTAAGGAACCACTTCCTGATGAATATGAGTTGATGAAAGAAAATCAAATTCTTTACACTTATCTTCACTTAGCTGCAGAACCAAAATTAACAAAAGTTCTTTGTGAAAGAAAAGTTAAAGCAATCGCTTACGAAACTATTCAATATGACAACGGAGCTCTTCCTTTGTTGATTCCGATGTCTGAAGTTGCAGGTCGTATGGCAACTCAAGTGGGTGCTTTCTACCTTCAAAAAAATCACGGTGGCAAAGGTATCCTTCTAGGTGGTGTTACTGGGGTGAAACCTGGTAAAGTAACTATCGTAGGTGGTGGTATCGTTGGTACAAATGCGGCTAAAATGGCTGTAGGTTTGGGCGCTAGCGTGACTGTTCTTGATGTGAATACTGCAAGACTTGAATATCTTGACGATATTTTCCAAGGTCGTTGCCAAACTTTATTCTCTAACTCAAAAAATATCGAAGATGCAGTTGCTGAATCTGATCTGGTGATCGGTGCAGTTCTTATCGCTGGTCATAAAGCTCCAACATTAGTTACCAAAGAAATGGTTTCTTCTATGGCTAAGGGGTCTGTGATTATTGACGTTGCTGTGGATCAAGGTGGTTGTATTGAAACTTGCCGTCCAACATCTCACACAACACCTACTTATGAAGTTGATGGCGTCATTCACTATTGCGTTCCGAATATGCCAGGGGTTGTTCCTCGTACTTCTACTTATGCACTGACGAATGTTACTCTGAAATATGGTTCAATGCTTGCTGGTATGGGTGTAGAAGCTGCTGTTGCTAAATCGAATGTTTTAGCTCGTGGTTTGAATACTTATGCTGGTCATGTTGTTTATGAACCAGTTGCAAAAGATTTAGGTCTTGAGTACAAGCCTTATGCATCTTTGATCTAGCTACATTTGGTTTTATAAAACTAAAAAGTGATAAGATAAAAAAATAGAATAAATCGTTAATATGACGAAAAAAAGAGGAGAATGAATCTCCTCTTTTTTTATTTTTTATAGAGTTTATTTATAACAATTTAAGAAGTTTGATGGTCTTTTAGAAAATCTTTTTTAAAGCTCACTTTCGAATAAAAAATATATTTCCCCAATCCTCCGTTCGTAACATAGGAATTCCTTTTTGTTGAAGGGCCCAAATCACTTCGCTGTGGGGGTGTCTGTATTTTGCATAACGAGCACTGGATACGGCGATTTTAAGTTTCGGAAGCCTGTCTAGTAGAGCAGTAGAGGTCCCTGTTTTACTGCCATGATGGGATAGCGACAGTATTTTAATTTGTGGATTTTTCGTTCTTAAGCTGGTGGTTATAATTTGATGAGGGCTATCTCCGGGGATTAAAAAATCTTCGAACATATAAATATGACTGAGATCATTTCCTAAAACTTTCTTTTTTGATTTTACATGTTTTAAATAAAATGGATCTGTGGTGAGAGGTTTTAGGTTTAATGATGAAGCCCAAGGGATAAGAGTAAAATCTGTTGATTGATTATTGCGACAAAATGGGATGCCCTTAAAAAGTCGAGTTTTTGAAGCTTTGACGGTGTAGCTGGGCAGCTGAGCTAAGCAAAATTTTTGTAGCCACTCCTTATGCTGTTGTATTTTTTTGATGCCTCCAATGTGATCTAAATCCCAGTGCGACAGAAAAATCAGGTTCTTTTTTCTAGAGCAAAGATTTTTGATTTTTGAAATTGGAAAATACTCTCCTCCGATGTCGAAATGTAGGCATACATTGGGTTTTGAGTAAGTAATCCATTGGCCTTGTCCCACATTCCAAAAAACTAAAGCATTAAAGTGAGTAGCTACAGAGATTTGATTCGGAAATAGATTTAATGCAAAAATCATTATTAATAACGGCATCGATCTTTTCCTTGGTGAATATATTTACGAATTAAAATAGAAAAAATATGCAAACCAAAAATCCAAACCCAAATTATTTGGTTGGAGATAATTCTATGTTTAGAAATTTGAATGGGATGTGTGAACTCAAGGCTGGTCCAATGAATAAGATCCAAGAGTGCTTTAAAAACAAAATGAGCTGAAGGAATAAAAACTGCGATTAGAGCTGAAGGGATTAGTGCAACGCCTAAGAGACTGCCTAAAGTTAAATTAAAAAAAATACTCAAAGGATGCAGATTTCCAAACCCATACAGT
>JBHIVS010000034.1:5960-14760 GCA_041987885.1 Pseudobdellovibrionaceae bacterium
GCTGGAATTAAAAAGATGTAGATTGAAATTTGCGCTATTAAAACTTTGTGAAAAATATTTTTGGCAATCAACGAAGACATTGAAAGTCCTAAAGCCGCGAGCCAGCTGAGTTGTAAAGAGCGAGAGTCCCAGAGGTTCAAGTTAAGGCTCAAGGTCAATAATCCAGCACAGAGAACTTTCAGATCGGCAGAGAAGTTGAGTTTGATTTTTCTAGAGACTTGCTGAAACCAAAGTGAACAGAGTGCTCTTAAAATAGGCGCTTCGAGTTTTGTAATAAGACCGTAGAAAAGTAATAACAAATGTCGAATAGCAAAAGGAAATTTTACGCGTGTAAGCAGGTTATCTAGAATAACGAGATGAGATCCTGAAACTATAAACAGATGCAATAGAGATGTTTTGCTCAAGTTTGAGGTGAGTTGTGAATCACTGATCGATGAGCCACACAGAACGCTTTGAATATTTTCGGGCTCTGTAGATGTGGAAATGAAGAAATCCACACAGGTTTTATGCAGTTTTTGACTATAGTGTGATGAGTTATCAAGCATATCCATGGAGTCGGTGAATGATGACAAAAGGGCTAGTATCAATATTATCAGCATAATTTCATGTAGTTATGTGTTTTAGAGTGAAAATTAAAAACTAAAAATTAATGAAATCTAAATGTTTAAGATTCGTTGTAATGGTTTTAAGATCTAAAAAAACAACCTTAAAAAAGCATCAGTATTTTGATAAAAACCATGTAAAATCATGATCTTAAGTGGTGCTTAGATTTTACGCAAATCGCTAAAAGCCTTGATAATCAACAGGTCCAAGGTCTAGGAAAGGGGTATCTCAACATTTTATGTGGATAACTCTTACTTGTTCTAAAGTCTGAGGCCATGTCATACTCAGTAATATCGAGAGGTGATCAAGGATGATGCAATTTAATAGACTCTTTTTAACAACATTTTTAATAACAAGTGTTTCTTCGATTTCTCATGCGGCTCCTTCGAAAGCAACAAAATCAGTAGATCCTCTTTCTAAAGAAGCTCTTCTTGTAGAGTTGACGGGTAAAGATTTTAGAAAATCTAATGACATTTCTTTATATGCTGAAATGGTAAGCGCATATGATGCCAATAATGAAATCGCATTTAAGAGTCGCTTACAAAGTTTGTTGTCCAGATTTCCAACAAGTCCTTATGCTGACAATGCTCTGTATCTAGCGGGTTCTATGGCTGTTAATAAAGGAAATTATTCTGAGGCGATTCGTTACTATGCAGAGATTGAAAAAAAATATCCACGTAGTAACAAAATGGTCGCGGCAAAGTTTGCCAAAGCGATGACCTACAAAGCAATGAATTTGCCAGAGTATGCAAAAGCGAATCTAAAAGACTTAATTAAAAGATATCCTGGTAGTCCTGAATCTTTTAGAGCCAGCACTGAGTTAAAAATTTTAAGATAATCTTTTTTCAAGGATGATTTTGAAGATGAACATGAAGTTCTCTGCACTAACAGCAATAATATTTTTTTCTCTTTTGACACATGCTCAGGAGAGTCCACCAGATGCATCTTGGGAAAGTGATCCTTTAGATGTCCTTGAGGCACCGGCTGTTCCAGAGGCGACTCCTCAAAGTC
This sequence comes from Pseudobdellovibrionaceae bacterium, assembly GCA_041987885.1. Lineage (GTDB taxonomy): Bacteria > Bdellovibrionota > Bdellovibrionia > Bdellovibrionales > Bdellovibrionaceae > Bdellovibrio. The sequence continues at coordinate 7,575 of JBHIVS010000034.1, forward strand.
AATTTCAAGAAATCCCAGATCCCAATGCTAAGCCGACAGTACCAGCTCCTGAAAATTTGGATATGTCCGTAGGTAATGACCTTCCAATGGGTGATTCCACGGGAGAGTCTGTTGATGTTCCTGCGCCAGTTGTCGAGGATATTGCTCCAGCGGCTCCGACTCAAGTGACTGAAGAAACTGCGGCTCCAGCAGTGACGAAGCCAGCACGCAAAAAGCAAAAAGCTTATAAAGGTTTTAATCCAAGTACCTATGGTGATGAAGTTGATCATCAGCAAGAAGCTTATTTTCACAATATTTATAAAAACTATAATGAACAGCCAACATCTGCGGAGTCGTGGGAACAGGCAATCGGTCCAAGACAATCAGAGTCTTATTTGATTCAAAAAGGCGATACGCTCTGGGATATATCCAACACACTTTTCGGTGATTCAAATTATTGGCCGAAGGTTTGGTCTTTAAATAAAGAAGCTATTTTTAATCCACATGAAATTAACACTGGGTTGATGGTTCGTTTTTATCCGGGGACAGGAAATGATGCCCCAACTTTGAATTTAGCAAAGGCTGGAGACATTATTTCAGGGGCCTCCGGTACGATGACCGATGCTTCTGGTGCAATGGCAAGTCCTGTTGCTGAGGTTTCAGAGAGAACGCAAAACGCGGTAATTCCTCCTCCGAAAAGAATCCCAAAACCAGTTTTGAAGCAAATCCCATCCAGCTTACCTCAATATGAAATGGGAGCCATCGCAAAGCAGAAACTTAAAATTCAAGTGGAGTTGCCAAAAAATAAGTTTCCAGCAAGTAAGCCTTATTTGACTTATTTTGCGGCAGAAAATTCCGTAGATGGAAATGGCGAAATCGTTGGAACTGAGTTAGGTGCAGACACTGCAAGTGACGGGCAAATGATTTATGTCAAGCTAGAGAAAGAGGACGGGAATTCATACGTCATTCAGAAAAATCATTCAAAAGTTAAGAGTCAAAAATTTTTCGGTGGCTCTGCTCAGATTGTAGAGATTCAAGGTGAAATTGAAATTCTCGAGAAGGTGAATGATAACGGGACTTATAGAGCCATTGTTAAAAAAACAATTCAACCAATTGAGGTTGGAAGCTTGTTAGTTCCAGGTCATTTGCCTCAAATGAATATTGCTCAGACCAATGTTGAAGAAGGTGTTGGTGGGGTCGTGATCGGCGGTCAGTTTGAAGATAATCGCTTTTTAATGGGTAATGAAACTGTTATCTATATTGATAATGGATCAACTCAAGGACTGACTGTTGGGCAAACTTTGCCAATTTATAAAAATGAACGTTTACGTAATCCAGACTCTAAGGCGAAGTATAATGATCCAGTGATTGGGCACGTTAAAGTTGTCCGTGTCTCGAAAGATTTTTCTACGGGGTTTGTTTTAGATGTAAATACAGAGATTAAAGTGGGCGATTATGTCGGCACGGTTTCAAGCTCTGGAACAGCGGTTTCTTCGGCAGCGCCTAGTGAAGCCTCAGAAGAAGATTTTCGAGACTTTGAACAAACAGAAACGCCTGCTAATTCGGAAGGCGGAGACGAAGAGTTCGACTTCTAAGAATACGTTAACTTGGGCCGGAATTTGATTTTGCAAATTTCGGCCTTTATGAAAATACAAATACTTTACTTTTTCCTTCAAAAACATCCTCAGTACTCTCTTATATTTCAATCACTACAAAAACTTAAAACGCAAATTCGTGAGTCTTTTGATTATCAATCTATATCTGATTTTTTAAGATTCCATCATTCTGAGTTTTGGCAAGATTATACGGTGGCCGAAATGAGATTGAGCTCTTTTTTTCGAGAGATATTACATCGAGTAAAAGATTTAGAAAAAGAAAAGATCTCCGTTATTTGTTTCGGAGAGTCTGAGTATCCGACTTCTCTTTATTGCTTAGAAGATCCGCCACTAGTTCTATATTATAAAGGTTGTCTGGCTTGTTTGAGTTTTCCAAGTTTAGCGGTCGTCGGTAGTCGAGAGCCTCAAGATAAAAGTTTAAATTGGATGGAAGACACTTTGTTATCTTCTTTGCAGAAAAATCCAATCACCGTTGTTAGTGGCGGCGCGCGGGGTGTAGATCAAAAAGCCCATTCTTTATCTTTACGCACAAGTTCGCCGACGGCGGTTGTTGTGCCTTCTGGACTCAGTGCGATTTATCCTTCGACATTGAATGAGTGGATTGATGAAATTATTAAGAATCAAGGTTGTGTGATCTCTGAGTACGAACCAAATCAAGTGATGCATAAATATTTGTTCCACCAGCGGAATCGTTTAATTGCTGCTTTAAGTACTCGTGTAATTATCGTAGAAGGCAAAAAGAAAAGTGGAACGCTGTTGACTGCACACTTAGCGTTGAATTTAGGAAAAGAAATCGCTGTCGTTCCTGCTCATCCTTTAGAAAGTGCATATTCCGGAAATTTAGCTCTGTTGCAAGATGGTGCATATCCTTTGACGGATTCTCAACAACTCGATCAATTCTTAAAAGGCTGTGTGAATACAAAAAACGAGGGGCTGTAGATAGTTTGAAAGATATCATTTAACAACTACCTATAGTGGTAATGTGTGGAATGATAGTTTTCACTCTAAAAAATGAAATTAAGTGAAAAAATCTTTTGCCATCAAAGTGCAAATATAACTAACATCCAAGTAAGGGAGGGGCGATGTGGTCAAGGAAGACCATAGTGGTAGGGAAGCTACTGCATCGTCCTTATGTGATAAAGTTTTTAGTTCCAATTCTTCTTAAGCTTATAAAGCGCAAAAAATCCAAATAAAACGTTCGGTGCCCAGATCAAGATTGCAACAGGTGCTTTGCCTCCACGAGCAGCTCCTTCAGAAGCAATATATAAAATCCAATAGGTAATAATAACTCCGATACAGAGAATCATGCCACCGGCTTTTGCGCTTCTTTTGTTTGTTACTGTTCCTAGTGCAACTCCTATGGCAGCAAAAACCAAACAAAGGACAGAGATCGCAATACGTTTATGGAATTCTGTTTTTAAAGTGAGAAGTTCCTCTTTGTCAGAAATAGGTTCTTGAAGTCGGCGACGAATTTCTTCAAGAGTTAATGAAGGAGCCGATTTTGCTTTCTCAATATGAATTGCGTCTTCGGCAAATTTAACATCATAGGTTTTGAAGCTAATTTTAGTGTGATTTTCTGCTTGCCGGTGAATTTCTCCATCAGTAAGGCGCAATAGCATATTAATTCCAGGGGCTGACTTATCAGAAATAATCTGTCCGCCTTTGGCGATGATAGTCAGGGGACTGTCGCTATTTTTCTCATCGTAAATAAAGACATGTTCTAAAAGTCCTTTATCAGAATTTACCTTGTTTGCATAAACCACCATATCGAAAAAACCCTCGGAAAAGGTACCTTCTTTGATGACAGCTGCTGCCTTGGTATTTGCAATACGGGAATATAGCACTTCAAACTGACGATTCCCCCACGGTGCAATGTTGAAAGACATCTGAGCAGAGATAATTCCAATTAAAGTTCCCAAAACAAGAGCCGGAGTCAGGATTGTGCCCATATGCAAACCTGCGGCTTTCATAGCGACAATTTCTGAATCTTGGCTAAGGCGACCATAGGTCAGTAGGACCGAAAAAAGTAGGGCCATAGGGAAGAGAATGGGCAGCATTGAAATAGCGATATAGGCGATAATTTCGCCAATGGTCGACATTGGAACTTTATGGACGAGTGCAAACTCTGTGAGTCTCAATACTTGAAACATTAAGATAATCGAAATAAAGACCAGCAACCCAAGGATAAAGCTCGGAAGCATTTCGAAGAAGATATACTGAGCTGCTTTTTTGCCTCTAAAGATATTCAAAACTTAACCCCAATGCAAATTTCTATAATCGCGTCTTATGTCTAGATATTGGTAGTACCTATTATTGACCCACAAGACGGCTTATCCGACAATCAAAATATGAACAAGATACTCTTGGTCTATGAGGACTATCCAGATTTAATGACTATGGAAACTACTTTAAAAAAAGTAGGCTTCGATGTCATTGGATTAACGAATGAAGTTTCGGTTCCAGAGCATATTCTTTCTTTTAATCCTGACCTAGTGATTGCAAGCGGTAAGGGGCCGAAAGTTTCTAGCCTGAATGTTGGTAAAAAACTAAAAGAGATGGCGAGATGGGCTGGGAAGTCAGTTTTGATTTTACCAACTGGAGTTAAACCACAGACGGAAGACTTTCTGAAAATTAGAATGGATCTGCTTCTCGATGCTCCTTTACAACCCTATCGTGCAATTCAGGTTATTGCTAAGCTTTTAAACAGAGATGAAGCTTCTTTGTTAGAGAGGTTGCAACAGTTTGTGGCAGGGGACTCTGCTCCGACAACGGGGAGCTCCGCAAAGTCCTCTGCGAATACTCCTTCTGTGGGGGAACCTATTTTTGTTACAGGGAAGGTCTCCGAAGGGACGGCAGAGGACGGAGGCAATCTTTTATCAGAAGTTTTGGGGAGTGATGCCACTTTAGTTTCTGATTCTGGGGAAAAGCAGGAATTAGAAAATGAAAATAGAAGTTTTAAATTTGGCTCTAAGTTAGACTCTGTTGATTATTTCGGAGGCAGGTCGGCTCCTGATGAAAATAGTTCTTCCAGTTTGTTGGGTATTTTGGATTTGTCTGAGTTAGAAAAAGAGCTTACGGGTGGAGGAAATTATTCTGCTAAAGAAAGCTCTGAGGCAAAGTTAAAACAATTGGTTGAAAGCGAAAGATCAAGTGATTCTTCTATTTCTACAAAGGCTTCCTTAGAGGGGACAGCGGCTTTCAGAGAAAAAGCTGAAGAAAGTCTTTCGTTTGATAATATTGATTTAGAGGAAATAGCAGCGAAAGTTAAAGCGAGTCTTCAAGTTTCAGAAGAAAAGGCTCTAGAGAAGAAAAAAAGATATCAAGAGCTCGGAAAGCTTACGGATGAGGCAGTTGTGAAAAAAAGTACTGTGACTCGAGTTGGGGCACGTCGTCGTCAAAAAGACCTTCAGAAAGACTTTAATGAGGAAAACGCCAAAGATATCGATCAGTTACGCAGGGACTTTGCGGCGGCCATGTTTAAAAAGTAATTGATCCTTTAATTTTGTAAAGTTAATGTTGAGCTATTGAGTAGTATCACGGAGGCCGTTATGGGCACATTTACAAAAGCAGTATCTGACGCAACTTTCGAAACGGAAGTTTTAAATTCTTCAACTCCAGTCTTAGTAGATTTCTGGGCAGAGTGGTGTGGGCCTTGTCGTGCTCTAGCTCCAAAGCTTGAAGAGGTTGCACAAGAGCTTGGAGAAAAAGTTAAAATCGTAAAAGTAAACGTGGATGAAAATCCTGGAGTACCAAGAAAATATGGTATCAGAGGAATTCCAGCAATGTTACTTTTCAAAGCAGGATCCGAAGTAGGTCAGCTTGTAGGAAATCATCCTAAAGACGCTATCGTAGAGTTTTTAGAGAAAAATACATAGTCGAAAAAAAAAGGGACCTTGAGGTCCCTTTTTTTTGTGTGTGAATATAAAAAGGCTTCTGAAAAGAAGCCTTTTTGTTTTTCTAAGATTCTAGAAAAGATATCTACGATAAGCGACACTAGAAACTAATCCCAATCCCGTCATTGTTGATAGCATGCTTGAACCACCGTAGGACAGCAAAGGCAAAGGAACGCCTACGATCGGTAGAATTCCAATAACCATTCCGATATTCACAGTCATATGCCAGAAAATATAACACAGGACTCCGATAACGAGCAGGGCTCCGAATTTATCTCGAGCATTGGCTGCGATTCTAATTCCTGTGATGAACAAAAAGCAGAACAATCCGATAATAGCGACTGATCCAATAAAGCCGTGCTCTTCACTTAAAACTGAATAAATAAAGTCTGTGTGCCGTTCAGGAAGGAATTCCAATTGAGATTGGGTTCCTTTCATAAAACCTTTACCAAAAAATTTTCCAGAGCCTACTGCAATTTTAGATTGGATACTATTATATCCAGTTCCGCGTGGATCTGAAGTGGGGGATATGAAAGTTAAGACACGATTTTTTTGGTAATCATGTAAAACAAATTTCCAAGCAATTGGCAGGGCAATAATACCGCAAAGAATAATGGTCGCTAAAATTCTTTTTTTAATTTTAACAAAAATCATCATAGAGCCACCGATAGCCGCCAACATCATGGCGGTTCCTAAATCGGGCTGTTCCATAACAAGTCCAAAGGGAATCAGTAATACAATCAATGGCACTGCAAGTTCTTTAAGCCCCATGCCTTGGCCAAAGGAAGTTTTATTCGATAAAGCTCGTGCCATCAAAAGAATCAGAGCCAGCTTCATGGTTTCCGAAGGTTGGTATCGGAAAAAACCAAGATCAATCCAGCGTTGAGCCCCCAGAGCGACCTTACCAAAAAAAGTGACATAGAGGATGAATAAAAGATTTATCGCATAGGCGACAATCGCAAATCTATATAAAATTGCGTAGTCGATAATAGTGACCAAGAAAAAAACCGTCCACCCGACACAAAGCCATACCAATTGAGAAATAAATAAAGAGGCAATGTCTTGAGTGTTCGGTCCGTGAGATGCACTCCAGAGATTAATAAGACCGATCAAATTTAAAGATAAAATAACAACAATTAAGTTGATATCGAGTCTTTTAAATAATGTGCGTTCTTCGACGTGTAGAGAATTAATCATATTTATTCTCCTTCCTCAGCTTGAACGGGGGCTGGAGCAGGTGCCGCAGCTCTTGTGTTTTTCTTTTTCATAGCGTCTTCGATAATTTCAGGATGATGTTTTTGGAAATAAGCAAGCATGATATCTCTTACGATCGGAGCAGCTCCTGTGCTTCCATGGCAGGAGTGTTCCGCGAGGACAGCAACAGTGATTTCAGGTTTATCTGCCGGAGCAAAGGCCACATACCAACCATGATGTCGTGTATGAATTGGACGAGACTCACATTTAGAATAAATTTGATCAGCAGAAAAACCCATAACCTGAGCCGTTCCTGTTTTTCCAGCGATTTCAATTCCTGGAATCTTCCAGTAACGGGCTGTACCTCGGTCTCCGTTACCCACTCGACGCATACCCTCTTTTACGGTTTTGAATGTTTCTGAAGAAATCTTCACACCGTTAGGTTGTACTTCTTGAAGATCGCGAAGTTGCTGAGGGAACGATTCTCGCATTACTTTTCCGTCT
>JBHIVS010000035.1:0-14682 GCA_041987885.1 Pseudobdellovibrionaceae bacterium
AAAAAAGCCTCCCATTGGGAGGCTTTTTAGCTTCAAGCAACTAATTAAAAAATTAGTGACCAGCTGGAGCAGCAGCTTCGTCTTTTTTAGCTTCAGCTTTAACTGCTTTTTTAGCAGCTTTTTTAGCGTCTTTAGCTTCAACTTTAGCATCAGCGTGAGTTGGAGCTGGAGCAGCTGCAGCAGCAGGAGCTGTAGTAGTTGTAGTTGTAGTAGTAGTTGCTGGAGAGTTAGCTTGAGCAGCTAGAGCAGCAAAAACGATAACAGATGCAGTAGTGATGAATTTCATTGAAACCTCCGGTGGTTTTCTTATTTATTCCATTATTTGGAACAAGATAAAGCCTAGCAGCGGTACCTAAAAATTTGATTAAAAACAGATTAAATATTTTTAATCTCAACTTTAAAGCACGCTCCACCACCTTCATTAGAGACAACAATACTTGCGTCGTGCAATTCAGCGACTTTTTTGGCAATCGCAAGCCCAATACCATGGCCTTTAATCGTATTCTCGACCTTTGGCCCTCTAGAAAAACGGTCAAAAATATACGGAAGTTGATTCTCTGGTATGCCTCCGGCTTGATCACGCACGACGACATAGGATAATAAAGTATTCCATCCAATATCTATGTGCACAGTGCTTGAAGCTTGAGAATATTTAATAGCATTTTCAATGATATTAATAAATAGATGCTGTAACAAATCCTGATCACCACTGATCAAAGGGCTTTCGATATGTTCATCGTTTATTAGATTTACAATAATTTTAAGCTGCTTATTTAAAGCAAACTTTTCAAGTCTTGGTAAAACTTCAAAGATCAATTCATCCAAACGTAAACTTTCAAGTTTTAAACTTCCTGTTCCTGAATCAATTCTTGAGAGTAATAACATCTCTTGGACGATTTTTGAAAGCTGCCCTACTTCTTGTAACAAACTCTGACTTAATTCTTGAACACCGACATCTTCAGACTTGGTCTTTAGCTCAAGCTCCCCCCTCATCACTGCCAAAGGGGTCATTAACTGATGAGAAGCATCCGCAACAAATCGCTCCTGACTCTGGAACGACTGCTCAATACGTTCTAGCATTTCATTGAAGGTCAAAGACAATGTTTTTATCTCGTCATGCGCTGTTGGAATAGGTACGCGTTTGGAAAAATCACTGGCTTTAATTTCTTTAGTGATCTGAATCATATTCTGCAAAGGCCGCAGAGCACGGGCTGAGAGAAAAATACCCCCCAGAGCCGCGGCGATTAAAACGATTGGAATTCCCATCTGTAGAATTTTTAACTGCCGACTAATTTGAGTTTCTAACAGGGTCATCGGTACAGCAATTTGCAAAAGTAATTTCGTTTTTTTATGTTCATCCAAAGGCACAGAAATTAATCGATAGGACATGGCCTCTGCCGACGGAATTCCATCAACCTCTGTAATTGTGCGATAATCTGCCTCGGCTCCTGCACGAATCTTTTTTAAGGATTCTTTGTATGGGGGATCAAAGTCACCGAACTGTCCAACTTGCTCTAAAACTTTACCAGAACTATGACGAATTAGAATCAGTGCTGTTCCCAATCTAAAAGGCAAAATTTTTCCATGATCTAAGTGCAAAGGAGGAATATTGTAATCCCCTCCTCTTTCTACGACGATGCCGTCAGAAATATCGACGCTATAATTGAAAAGAGCATCATCGAAATCCTGTTGAAGAGTCTCGACCATGAATTGATAAATAAAAATATTAAAAAGTAACGTACAGACCCCAAAAATCAGTACGAACAAAAGGGACAAGCGAACACGAATACTCTGGGCACTAAATAATCTATTTAGCTTCTTTAAGAACATATCCAGTTCCCACAACTGTCTGAATCAGCTTTTTACTAAAAGGCGAATCTACTTTTTTACGTAGCATATTTATATACACATCGATCACATTACTCTCAGAATCAAAATGCAAATCCCAGACATGCTCGGCAATAGAAACTCGTCCCAGAGGTCTTTCTGGATTTCGCATAAAATATTCAAGCAACGCAAACTCTTTACTCGTCAGAGAAATTTCCTGACCAGCACGATGGACCACTCTATTTAAAAGATCCATCTCAAGATCCGAGTATTTCAATTGATGATTCATAGACTGGACTGGATTTTGTCGACGCAATAAGGCTCGAATACGAGCCTGAAGCTCTTCGAAGGAGTAAGGCTTCGTCAAGTAGTCATCAGCACCTGCATCCAACCCCGTCACCTTGTCTTTGGTTGTTGCCAAAGCCGTAAGCATCAAAATGGGTCCTACGAAACCATCTCGACGGATATGTCGAGACGTCTCTATACCACTCTGATCAGGCAACATAACATCCAATAAAATGAGGTCATACTCATTCTCAGCAACCAAGACTTCAGCGTCCAAACCTTTTTGCGCAATATCTACCGCATAGCCGATCTCATTAAGACCTTGCTTCAAGAAACGGGACATTTTATCTGAATCTTCAACCACGAGAATACGCATAAAAGCTCCAATAAAAAGGAGCTTATTTGAGGTGGCGAAGCCGGCCAAGGGGAATCTTACGACTAACCGCGTGCAGGAAGAAGTTGGCCTTATTTTCGTCCTTTGTTCAAAAAAATAGAGGCTCTTTAAAGAGCCTCTATTTTCGATTCTAAAGAATCATTAATGATTTAATTAAAAATAAGCGGGATTAGCGTAAAATCAAAGAAATCATTGTACGGTAAGATTTGTACTCATTTTGTGTAACTACATTTCCGTTTCTCATCGATTTTTCATTAAAAACAAGATTGTTTAAAATGTTTTTCATTGTTGCATCGACCTTCACCGAAACACCCACTTCACTTAACAACTGACGAGCAGATATTGAACCATCTAGTCTTTTGTTAATTTCTTTTTGAGTCACTTCGTTTGCCGATTCAAACAAAGATGTCAGTTTAATTTTACCATATTTCCCATGGCTCAACTTACCAAGTAAAGCGGCCCCTTTGGCCACAAGACTTGCATCATCGATCTCGCGAAGATCAATCATATAACTAACCGCTAAACCCAAAAGCATATTTGTTCTAGCTTTAACAAGCTCTAAAGAAATTTCTTTATTTGTACCAGTTACAAAAATAGCTTCAGCTTCAGTTAAAGCTTCGCCATTTTTATCCTTACGAAGTGCAGACTTCATCATGTCGTAAAAACTAACGAGCTCAAAAGTTTTACCCGTCTCTTCATGAATTTGTTCTTGGTGATGATTCAACATGTGCATAGCTGCCGACAAAGCCAAGAAAGCCATTTCATTTGATTTCTTTTCTGGATCATCAACTGTTGGAGTCAGCTTTGAAGTATCGATTCTATTATAGATATCCGCGGCTCTACGGAAAAACTCATTAGCGGCGTCTACAAATAGACGTTGACGAGTTTCTTCTGTATCGAAGGATTTATTGTTATTCCAAAATTGAAATTCAAAAGATTGAAAATAAATTGCCGAAGCAGCAATACGTGCACCCATACCCGATTGCTTATCCAGAATGATTTGCATTTTTTTATTTCGAGTGTCTTCAGCTTCTTTAGTTCTGATCTGTGGGTACATATGAGATGTAACGTCTTTCATCTCTCCCGTTGTCTTAGCCATTTCAGTTGTCGTGTCTGTCATTGTCTTTGTTCTTTTATCAAGTTCTTCAACTTTAGAACACGCAGACAATACCATCATACCTGCCGTTAAGGTCAGGATAGCTTGCTTTTTCATAAAAGCTCCTTTTAGTGCGTGCAACTCTTTATCAGAGTTACTGAATGAGTAAAAGCTCTAAATGAGGAACTATCATTTTTTAGAGTAAATTCTGATTTACTCAGGATCTTCTTACAGAGTGTTTAAAAGTTCGACAGCAATTCTTGAGGACATTTCGTCCACCCCAGTCCACATTTAGTGAATACGTGAGTTTATTCAATATTTACTATCAACCCCGCATCTGTGTTGATTCACAGGTTTTCTATTTATCTATTCAAGATACTTTTGCATTCAAATCTAAATAATTATTTAATTTTTTAAATACGGTTTGGTCTCCGAATTTTGTCGTGGCGAGATAAATATTTTCTTTGCTCTTGTGCCCGTCAGATCAGAGGCATAGGCTTATAACGTATAATTAATTTATACGTACAAGGAGGTTCCCTAAATGATCTACGCAAAACCAAATACATCTGGTTCGAAAGTAACCTTTAAACCACGCTACAATAATTTTATCGGCGGCGAATGGGTTGCACCTAAAAAAGGACAATACTTTGATAACATCACTCCGGTAACGGGTGAAAAAATTTGTGAAATTCCTCGCTCTTCTGCTGAAGACATTGAATTGGCATTAGATGCTGCCCACGCAGCTAAAGCTAAGTGGGGAAAAACTTCTGTTACTGAACGTGCAAATATTCTGAATAAAATTGCTGACCGTTTAGAGCAAAATTTAGAATTACTTGCTGTTGCGGAAACTTGGGACAACGGAAAACCTGTACGTGAAACTCTCGCTGCAGATATTCCTCTTACAATTGATCATTTCAGATATTTCGCAGGGGCAATTCGTGCTCAAGAAGGTGGAGTTTCTGAATTAGATGAACTTACAGTGGCTTATCACTTTCATGAACCACTAGGAGTTGTGGGGCAAATTATCCCATGGAATTTCCCAATTCTTATGGCTGCTTGGAAATTAGCACCCGCATTGGCTGCTGGTAACTGCGTGATCTTAAAGCCCGCAGAACAAACACCAGTTTCTATTTTAGTACTTGCTGAATTAATTCAAGACTTACTACCTGCAGGTGTTTTAAATATCGTAAATGGTTACGGTGCAGAGGTAGGTCGCGCCTTAGCTTCTAATAAACGTATTTCAAAAATTGCCTTCACAGGTTCAACAGCCACAGGGAAATTAATCATGCAGTACGCTGCTGAAAATATCATCCCAATGACTTTAGAACTAGGTGGTAAATCTCCGAATGTCTTCTTTGAAGATGTTATGTCTAAAAACGATGACTTCTATCAAAAGTCTCTTGAAGGTTTTGCAATGTTTGCCTTGAACCAAGGTGAAATTTGCACTTGTCCATCTAGAGCTTTAGTTTCCCAAGCAATCTATGGAAAATTTATTCCAGATGCAGTTGCTAGAGTTCAAAAAATCCGTCAGGGCAATCCTCTAGATACTGAAACACAAATCGGTGCACAAGCTTCGAAGGCACAATTTGAAAAAATTAATTCTTACCTAGAACTTGGCAAAAAAGAAGGCGCAAAAGCTCTTGTGGGTGGTTCTCCTGCAGAAATGTCTGGCGATCTAAAAAATGGATTCTATATCCAACCAACTATCTTTGAAGGTCACAATAAAATGCGCATCTTCCAAGAAGAAATCTTTGGACCTGTTTTAGCATTAACTCAGTTTAAAGATGAAGCTGATGCATTGTCGATTGCCAACGATACTTTGTACGGACTTGGTGCAGGTGTTTGGACTCGTGACCAAGGAACTGCTTACAGAATGGGTCGTGGAATTCAAGCGGGCCGTGTTTGGACAAATTGTTATCACCTATACCCTGCCCATGCAGCCTTCGGTGGTTACAAAGAGTCTGGTATCGGTCGCGAGAATCATCTAATGATGTTATCTCACTACCAACAAACGAAAAATTTATTGGTCAGCTATGATCAAAAACCAATGGGCTTTTTCTAATGACAGAACTAAAACGCGTACTAGCCACTCCTCTTACTGAGGATTGGCTAGTTAAACTCACAGCGATACACGGTCCTTTGCTTTTCTATCAATCTGGTGGATGTTGCGAAGGTAGTGCCCCGATGTGCTTAATGCAATCAGAGTTTAAAATTGGACAAAATGATGTATTTTTAGGCTTTGTCGGAAACAAAGTTCCTTTTTATATGAGTTCTAGCCAATTCGACTACTGGAAACATACGCAACTCGTCATTGACGTTGTTCAAGGGGGAGGCAATGCCTTCTCCTTGGAGTCTCCAGAGGGAATAAGCTTTCACACCCGTTCTAATATATTCACTGATGAGGAAATGAAGGCCCTCGACGCCCAAGGTGAACCCCTGAAAGGTGCTCAACACCTCGCATAGGTGACATACCACAGTAAATCCTAATGTTGCTTTTGATTACTTCGTCCTACATAATTTTTTTACTAGTAAATATTTCGACAATAATGTCGATCTAATCTTCAAGGGAGAAGAAAATGAAATCACTTGTTGTAGCTCTAGCTACTATTGGTTTTGCGGTTGCTGCTAATGCAAACATGGGCGCTCTTAAAGGCACTGGTTCTTATGGAACTGCTGGTTGTGGTCTTGGCTCAATGGCATTTGGAAATCAACCAGGCGCGATGCAAGTTGTCGCTGCAACTTTGAATGGTACTTCTGGAAGCCAAACTTTCGGTATCACTTCTGGTACTTCTAACTGCGGTAAAGGTCTTTTTGCAAAAGCAGAAATCAACTCTTTCATCGAATCAAACTCTGTAGCTCTTGAAAACGACATCGTTCGTGGTCAAGGTGAAACTTTGAGCACTCTTAACGATATGTTAGGTTGTGGCGCTGATTTCAACAGCACTCTTCAACAAAACTACAAATCAATCTATTCTCCAGGAGTTAACGCTTCTGAACAAATCGTTTCTTTGGCTCAATCTTGCCAAGGTTAATTTTGTTTTTTAGTTTGATAGGGAGCTCCTGTAAAAAGGGGCTCTTTCTTTGTCTGGTGTTATTTTCTGGAACTGCTGTTGCACAAACAAGCACTCAAGATTTAATCTCTAAGGCCCAGACTTCCCAATGGTGGCAAGACCCCCAATGGCATCGCCTTCTTCAATATAAAAAATTATTCTTTGGCGGCTATGAAAGCCCCGCAGAATCGACAAATTTCTTTATTTCCCCAGAGGGAAAAACAAATCCAGAAAAAGAACTTTTGGCGACAATTAAAGCCCTGTCTGAAAATACGATTCTTGCCTCTAAAGATGGCAAAACCCTTGATCCCGCCGCCTGTGTTTTTCCAGCTAGAAAAATATGGATTGAAGAAATCAGTGGCACGAAGCTTCCCTCTCCGACCTGTGAACGCTATGTTAGATTTCTAGAAATTTTGCAGCCACAGTCGATGACCTATGTTTTTTCATCCTATTATTTAAATAATCCGGCCTCTGCTTTTGGACATACCTTTTTAAGAATCAACAAAAGCCCCTCTGCAAGAGACGGAGAAAGATACGAACTTTTCGATTATGGGGTCGGCTATGCGGCTCTTCAAGTTTCTGAAAATCCCTTTGTCTATTCTTTCTTAGGAGTTTCTGGATTAATGCCAGGGTCCTTTGATATCAATCCTTATTATTACAAAGTTCGCGAATACAACGATTTTGAATCCAGAGATCTCTGGGAATATGATTTAGATTTTACCCCTGATGAAGTTACCATGATGGTTGCTTATATCTGGGAACTTTTAAATGCCAATTTTAATTATCATTATTTTTCTGAAAACTGCGCCTATAGAATTCTTTCTATCTTTGAAGCAGTACGCCCTAGCTTGGATTTAACATCTCAGTTGAAATCTCAAGTTATGCCCGCAGATACTGTGCAAACTTTATTTGAAACCCAAGGGTTGATTAAAAAGATTCACTATCGTCCTTCGGGGCGCGCTACTTTTCAGGCTCGTTATAAAAGCTTAACTGCATCAGAGCAAAATAAAATTATTCAATTTGCAAATGATGAGTCTCTAGAAAATTTAAAAAAAGGTCTCTCAGTTTCAGAACAGCGATCTACATTAGATACTGCGATTGATTATTTAGATTTCAAATATCCCAAAGAAATCTTGCGCAAAGAAGGACACTATAACTTCAAAAAAGAAGTTCTTGCCGCGCGAGCTGAGATCGGCGGTATTTCACCAAAAATAGAAGTGACACCTCCGTGGAGCGAAGCTCCCCACGATGCCCAAGGATCACGCCGTATGGGGCTGGGGCTGCGCCAATGGGATGATGATTCTAAATCATATCTTTTAAGTTTTAAATTTTCTCTGCATGATTTACTGGATCCAAAAATCGGCTATCCTCCGACTGCAGAAATCACGATGGGTGATTTTAATTTTGCCTATGACCAAGACGACAAAAAATTCAGTTTAGATAAGTTTACTTTCTACGAAGTAATTTCTTTAGCTCCGATTGATGCTTTCAATCAAGGTGTGTCTTGGAGACTAAAAGTCGCCCATGAGAGAGGTTACGAAAGCAATTGCCGAGAATCCCTTTGTCGATGGACAGAGCTTAGCGGAGGATCTGGAAGCACCTTTACACTCTGGAAAGATTTCGACATCGCCCTTTGGATGAAGGCAAGCCTTGTAACAAGCTCTGCTGATTTTATCCAAGATCATTGGGTTGTTGGTGCCGGCCCCGCCCTGACTCTGCGTTGGAATCGTGATTGGTTGGCTCTACTGGCAGAATCTTATTATCGCTATGATTATCGCGGAAAAAACCATGAATTTCGCCAACACAGTTTAGGGATTAATCTAAGCATGAATAAATCTCTAAGCCTTCGATTTGAAGGCCGTGATGAAAATTCAATGCAAAGATTAGAGACACGTTTGTTCTATTATTATTAGATACACTCAAGGCGGATTATCTAGAACCCGCCAAGCTTTGTGATTCAGCTAAATTATTAGCTTGTTGTCGTTGAATATTTTCCCAAATTTTCTCGCTCACACTTCCAGGCAGCAGCGCTGGAACTTCTGCAGACGCTTTAGGGTCATTGGCCGTTAAATAAAACAAAGCCTCAGCCTTTACTCCTGCTAAAGATTGCCTTTGCGCTTTAGAAAGGCTGCTATCTTCAACACTCGGGTCCTTAACAATTGTCTTTAAAACCTGTACTGCGGCTGACTTCATATCTGAACTTAATGCATCCACTACAAAATCCAAGGCTGTATTTTGCATCAACCTTGTCTTTTCATTCATGGGGGCTGCCTTAAGAATATCTTCTAAGCCTCTTAAAAAATTCTCATTAGCCATTAACTGCTTTTTTTGGCTTTTGTCTTCAGCAGACAAAATGACTTTACGATTTATTTTTTCATAGACACTGAGTTCTTCAGTGTAAGAAAAATTTTTCCATGCTTTTTGAAAATGAACGGCCACTTGGGTTTCCATGGCGGCTACTTTTTCAGGTTGCTTTTCTTCCTTATTTTCTAATTCCACTGAATATTCTTTTTCTTTAGACACATTCTCAGGAGCTTTCCCTTCGGAAAGATCCTGAGTTTTAATATCTGCAGACTTATTAAAAACTTTATCGAATGAGTAAATGCCAAAACCTATTACTGACAAGGTCATAAGGCCAATTATTGTCTTTCTCATTTTCCAAAAACTCCTTCAGTCAAGTTTCTGCGGAATAACTGGCGATTCATATCTTGAGCACCTTCATTTTGGAAGTATGCTGTACCATTTAAATATCCATTCGTAATCACGATATTTTTTTGCGGTTCTGATGACTGAACAAAGACATTATAGACTTTACCGAAATGTCTGATCTCTTTGATAGACTTGATCGGATCTAAAGCACCACCGAGTTGTACTAGTTCTTCACCAACTACGAACTCTTTAGCTTCTTTCATCATACCGTCTTTAGTTAATACAGGATGGTTCTTAGTTAGGCGTAATTCCTTACCAGACTTCATCTTGAAAACTAAAATATCGTGTTCTGTATCTAACATCTCCGTAACCCATTGCTCAACTTTTGCTTTTGCAATGGCTTTACTGCTTATTGAATCTGCATTTTTCAAAGTTCCCACATGGGCAATTTTTTGAGTTAACGCTTCTATGAACGGAACGTATTTCATTTTTTTGTTTATCACATCTTCAACAATCAATTGCTGTTCTGGAGTCGCACATGAAGACACACAGACTGCGGCAACATAAGCTGTCGAAGGCATTGTACAAGCTGCATTTTCAGTTTTAGGAGCAATCCATGGTTTTTCAGGACTATAAGCTCTATCCATAAATGTTGGATATAGATGTCTACCTGAACCGCCTACTTGGATTTCTGTTTTTCCAATTTTCGCAGTTAAGTCAGTGAAGTTTGCTAAAAACTCTTTAACCACTGGCAACTTGTCCTGACATTTTACCATCCACAGGTAACGACCTTCTGCCTGTGAATTTGAAATACTGTCTTGAGAACATCTTTGCGGAACATAGTCTCTACAGTATTTTTCTTCAACCCAGGCACCCGGAACTGCTGTCTCAGATTCTAATTGTACGGCATGCTGGATACATGCAAATACTTTTGTCGTTACAACTTCACGAGTGTTTACGATCACACCAATTTGGTTTGCAGGACAACTGATCGAACCACTTGCTTCCTCAAATGCAGACGATACTTCCTGTCTACGAACAGCCTCTGGATTAGCATCACACAAACGTGACTCACTCGGAGCTGTTTTATCAGCACAGCGTATGTCGTCTACTTTAACACCTTTATCATCCACACACTGGAAGATACGAGTTTGTTGACCACCACAATTGTCACTACAAGCAGTCCAAGTCTCACTCGGTGTATAAGAATAAACCGGACAGCTACCCGCAACTTTTAAGCTGCCTTGATGAGTATTTGTATTAATAACTTGGCCATCTTTACAGATTTGGTCAGACACCTGATTAAAGATATCAACAAAACCTTCTTCTTGGAATCTACATGCTAATGGAACTTGAACTTCACCAGTAACAACTTCTGTTTTCACTGTGCCATGGGGCCCAAAATCTCCACAACCATTATTACAAGTTAATTGTGTATGCGTTGCAGATCCTGATAAAACTCCATTAGAACAAGTACGATTTTCACTAACACTCTGACAAGTCCCCGCAGGAGCACTTGATGAGTAGAACACTTTACTCATACCATCTAAAAGCAAACTTCCATCTGGCAATTTACAAGACTGCCCTTGGCAAGAGCCTTCATGAGTGATTTCTTTAGTGCGTGAAGTTTCAACCCAATTAAGTTCTTCAATAACCAGTTTACATTCTTCGATCACAGTATCTCTATATGTTACTGTTTTTTTACCGTCGATTCCGCAGGCAACCTCTTCAGAATATAGATCCCCTTGAGTCGAACGAGTGTCCCCAGAAACTTTACATTTTCCTGGAACTTCTGGTTCTTCTGGCTCTGGCTCAACTTCTAAATCTTTAGTGACATTTACTTTATGATCTAAAACTACCCATGGCTCTTGGCTATCTACTAGATATAGAGTTGCTGTCACCGCGTATGTTCCCACACTTGTATATGTGTGATTCACATTTTGCGCATTTCCGGTTGTACCATCTCCAAAATTCCATCTTACTGAGCCTATGTGATTTGTAAGACATTGAGGAATAAAGACATACATATTCGTAGCGACGTCTACCTTGGCTTCATCAGCACCAGATACGCGTAAATCACTTAGACAATTTACTCCATCTAACATAGACATGATTGTCACACGCAGCTGCACCGTCGTAACTGTCCCCTCTCCATCAGTAACTTTTGCAGTTACTAAATATTCACCTTCACTAAAGAATGAATGGGAAACTGTTTTGCCACCAGCATCGTCGGCAGTGCCTTCACCAAAGTTCCAAAGAACACCAAGAACCTGTGAACCTTCAGGAACCACAACAGTAAATTCTAAAGGATTAAATGTGAAACCAGCCTGCGGTCCCACAAGTTTAATTTGATCCTTTACAACCGTTGTCACTGTCGACATTGATTGCACACCTGTTGAGTTTGTTTGGCGAGCCGTTACTACATAAGACCCTGATCTTTGAAAGACTGATACTAAACCAGAACTCGATGAACTCGAGCGACTGGCTCCTGCAGCTTTCCAAGTTACATCGGAACTGCTCACGCAATTTCCGTTTTGTTCAAGGGTATAGTTGACCAAATTTCCGGCGGCTGCTTCTGACTTGCCAGAGATTTGAAGGTCCTCACCACTAGATGCAATTTGAGGGCAATATGATGCCGCTGCAACTAAATCCGCACTTCCTTCAAGTCCCTTATTTTGACACCCAGAAACGACAAGCGCTCCAAGCGTTAGTAGAAACATTCCGTTTTTCATCCACCAACTCCTCGCTTACCTATATGCTATGTCAGTCCGCATTTTTTTCCACAATCAACAGACAATTGGATCAAACTGATCATGCCAGATATCAAAGACTTAGACAGTTTTTGGGGATTCTTTGAAATGTTCCCTAGAGTGATTAAAGTTTAGTCAAATCTGCCTCACTTCTAAGCCGAAGACATCCATCCCTAAGCAATGGACTTTAAAAATACTCTTTTTTTAAAACGTGCTTTAGACTAAGAGCCCTTCTTCGTAACCTGAGCACTGCTTAGACAACAAGTTTCCCAAATTACAGATTTTAAATTTCTTAAATCATTTTAATTTTCAGATAGTTAACAGCCTCGAAGTAAACTCATTTACTGGCACCGAGAATGCAATCAAAGTCGTTATGGATAAAAAACTAGTTCGCATCACCAAAGCTCTGACTCTAGTCTCTCTTCTAAGCCTAGCTGCCTGCGCA
Organism: Pseudobdellovibrionaceae bacterium; assembly: GCA_041987885.1. Classification (GTDB taxonomy): domain Bacteria; phylum Bdellovibrionota; class Bdellovibrionia; order Bdellovibrionales; family Bdellovibrionaceae; genus Bdellovibrio. The sequence goes on from JBHIVS010000035.1 coordinate 12,497, forward strand.
GACTCTCACGAGTCTACGAACTCTAGCGGCACTACCCAAGGTATCATTGGTGGCACGATTCCCACTGAAGGCTCTATCGCAAAAAACTCTACAGTGGCCATCGGAATATTCAATAAATCAAAAGGACGATTCTCTAGTTTTTGTACCGGAGTTGTGGTGGCAAAAGATTTAGTTTTAACCGCTGCACATTGTATGGAAGACGAAAAGCTAGTTGCAAAAAATGGAGTTCGCTCTGTCTTGCTCTATTTTGGAAACGCTTATGAAAACTATGATAAAAATTTAGAAAGAACTTCTACAAAATGGGAAGTTAACGACAAGTATGAACCCATTTACGAAGAGGAATTCGGCCTAGCGGCCTCCGCAATCGGAGATCTAGCTCTTTTAAAAGTAAACGGCAATATCCCAGCAACCGCTCTGCCCGTGAAAATTGGTGTTCATCATCTGCTTAAAAAAGGCGATCAAATTACAGCAGCAGGCTGGGGTTTAGTTTATGAAAAAGAAGAAGAGGTTGAATTTAGAGTTGGTGCCACGGAAGAAGAAGTGAATCCTCAAGTATCACTTCCAGAAGGCGAAGAAATTGAAGGTAGTACCGATCGACTTTATCAAACACATATCTCATTTATCGATTACTGGAAAACTCACTTAGTATTTCAACAGAGCAAAAAAACAGGCGTCTGCAGAGGAGACTCTGGTGGCCCTGCTTACTTTAAAACTAAAGAACACGGCTATGTCGTCATCGACACCGTTCGTGGTGGTCATGGTTTTTCGGATTGCAGTGGTTTAGTGGAATACACAAATTTAACTTCAAATATCGAATTTATAAAAAAAGCGACCGCGAAACTAGCTGGAGCTGCCATTGAAATGGTGAGTTTAAAAAAATAATCCTTTTATTATTCGCGAACATCAAAATTGTTAGCGTCTTTAAAAAAAATGTTTATGTTAGTCCTTGGGGTTTAATATCTTTAAGGACTCCACATACATCAATTCACAAGCACCTGCCCCCGTGTCATCTCTCGTCAAAGAAGTACGCCATTCCGGTCGATCTTTGGCAGAGACCACAACCAAATCCCCCGACATTTCGATTAAATGGCCTTTGCGTAAATTAAAAAGAGCCTCTTTAAAGAAATATATTTGATTGGATTTTTACAAAAAATTTGATCTGATAAGCTTCAACAAGGAGAATGCAAAGAGACTTTTAATTCTAGGATTTTTATTATTCTCAAGCTCCTTTGCATCTGGGACTGCTGACTCCATTCCTCCAACTGGTTCTTTAAACCCTATTTATTTGGAAGAAAATTTAGATTTAAAAACAATAACAAAGTCCGAATTTCTAACAACACTCAGTCTGGCTAGAAAAATATTTGCGCCTCTTGCGGCTGCCAACAATCGCAAGTTAGAAATTTTTAGCGATTGGAATTCAGATTGGACACAGGCCTTTGCCAGAAGATGGGATACGGACCAAGTTTTAATTTACGGAGGCATTGCTCGTATTGCTGATGGCACCCAGGATTCACTGGCTCTTTTAATTTGTCATGAGCTGGGCCACCTGTATGGTGGCATGCCTTATAGTGATGAGCATAATCTATTGTCCGCAGAAGGACAGGCCGACTGGTGGGCTACGAATTACTGCTGGTCTCGTTTTTCAGAACAATTAACAAGCACCAACCCGGACTCAAAGGACCGCGCCCTGCAAGCCGCCTTAGTTGTTACTGCCTTTTATGCAAAAAACAGAAATATTCCAGCTCCCCTGCCTAATACACCTGATTCCACTGTGGTTGAAGAAACAGTGCTCACTCATCCAGAACCCCAATGTCGACTGGATACTTATTTAGCCGGTTTAGTAAATAACCCACGCCCATTATGTTGGTGGAAAGAACCTTTGAGTGTTCCTTAACATTTAAATTTTATATCTAATTATTTTGTTTCGACACAATATACATTTGAATCTTCGCAAGCATGATAAATTGGAATATTTTAAATATAAGCCATTTTTGCTTCTAGATTATTTCTAATGCTTAAATATTTTTTCGATATATTTAGAAAATCTCAGTGTTTTTAAAAAAGTAGGAGTTCTTTATGAAATCTGCAATTTTACTTTCTCGAATATTTCTGGCACTTGCTTTTATAGTTGTGGGTCTTAATGGATTTTTTAATTTTCTTCCAGGACCGACGTTCCAACCAGGGAC
>JBHIVS010000036.1:0-14562 GCA_041987885.1 Pseudobdellovibrionaceae bacterium
CTATTTTATTTATATCAAATGTTTATATTGAAATTTTAAGGCAGCACAGGGTGCCGCCTATATGTCGATAGATAGAATATTTGCAGTTTGAGATTCAACATTAAACTTAAGTGTCTTTTTATTTTTCAAACTATGTTCGAGGCTCTTTAAAACTTTTTTATTTTGATATTTGTTTTTTGGGAACTTGTAAAGAGCGGCGTATTCTCCGATTTGAATATAATAGTCTGATTTGGAATCGACTATTTTTACCACGGCTCCTTCAAGGTTTCTGGCCATGCCATTTTTAGGCAGATCATATCCAGAAACTGTGGCGGCAAAACTCATAGCTATTAGGCTCCATAAAATCATTAGCGAACTCCTTGAGGTGCTGCTGGTGCGGATGAATTCTGCTCTCGTTTGGCGGCTGCCTTTTTGCCCATATCTTGAATATCTTTATATTCTGCAAGTATTTGTTTTGATCGTTCTACGTCTCTGCTATGCCAGTTATTTTTGGAGTTCTCCCAATCTCTTCGACCAAATTGAAAGCGAGATCCATAATAGATAGCATCGATTTGAGGGGCAGGCTCACCAGGGGCCTGCATTTTTTTAGTCCACTCAGCTATGGTCACGGGACGATCAAATAATCCAGGGTCAAAAACCATATCGACTACTTTTCCATTTTGCTGTTTTACCCCAATAATTGGGGCGACGTGGAAGCCCCAGCGTAGTTCTGGGTATAGAGGACTATAATCTTTAACTCTAAGGACACCTTCGGCATAGATTTTTGCCATTTGGATGTTTTCAGCCTCTGCAATACGAGTCATCATGGTCGCACGGGCATAGCAACCATCAATGGGATATCCAAAGGGGATGCTTTCATCCGCCTTAAAGCTGTCAAAAAGCTGCTGGGCCTTGGTTTCGGAAATTATATCGGCAGTAATGCCTTTTTTTTCATTTTCAACAAAGCCATCGGGGTAGGTTTTTACGGCAGCAAATGCAATAGCCGCGCACAGAAGTAAACGAATCACAGGCACCTCGCTGACTAAAACTCTAGCAGGAGTCGGTAGCTAAAACAATAATATCGATTTTTTGAGCTATAAGTCCCAAAAAAGGCTCTAAGGGACAAAAAATAAAAGAATTTGGAATTGAATTAGTTATCCGTTCTATTATACTCCGGCCGATTAATAGGGGACCCTTAATTATGAAGGGCCATGGGGTGTTATGTCTGAGTCTGTATGGGGTTTACATTGGTTTCGTAGAGATTTAAGAATTTGCGGTAATGAAGCTCTCCGTATGAATTGGAAAAAAACAAATGGCCGTACTTTAGGAATTTTTTGTTTTGATTCAAAATTTTTAGCTCGCCCTGATTTTTCTCATAATCGTTTTTCTTTTTTTCTACGAACTTTACAGGCATTGAAACAGGATCTTCAAGCACAAGGTGGAGACCTTTTAGTCGTTGATGCTTGGGCAAAGGATGTCTTTCAGGAAATAATTAAACACTGCAAGGAAAAAGGGTTACATGTTCCTTCGATAGTGACTTGGAATAGAGATTATGAACCCTTTGCTCGTCAAAGAGATCAAACGATAGAGGCTCTGCTTGCAAGCTTAGGTATTACTGTAAATACTTGCCGAGACCACTTGGTTTTTGAGCCCCATGAAATTTCTAAAGATGGAAAGAATGATTCCTTTTATCAGGTATATTCTCCTTATTCTCGTAAATGGCTTGAGGCTATGCAGACAGAGGAGGGGCAGAGACGTATTGAGTCGCAAAGTACCTTTGTGGATTATGTCTCCAAAGAAAAACATCGTAGTGATTTATTTAAAATGTCTTGGTCTGAGCTGAAAATAGAGTCTTTATATAAAGACTCTTTAGTTGATTTCTTGAACGAGACGGAAAAGCATAGAACTGTTGAATTGCCGCCAGCTGGGTTTTATGCAGCTTTTAAAGCTCTTGAGAAATTTAAAGATAATTTATCTGCGTATAAAGAAGCACGAGATTTTCCGGCAGATGAAATGACTTCAAAATTATCTGTATATTTTAAAAATGGTAGTTTAACTGTTTCTCAAGTAATTTATTATTTGAAACTCCATAAAATAAAATTTTTCCAAGAAGATGGACCCTCTCAGTTTTTGCGAGAACTGATTTGGAGAGAATTTTATTATGCGATTTTGTATTTCCGCCCTGACGTCGAAAAGCAAAGTTTTCTAGAACAGTTTAGAAATATCAAGTGGGAGAATAATCCTGATTGGTTCAAAGCTTGGCAAAAAGGTCTTACAGGATTTCCTATTGTAGATGCGGGGATGAGAGAGCTTGCGCAGACAGGATGGATGCATAATCGCGTACGCATGATTGTGGCATCTTTTTTAACAAAAGATTTGTTGATCAGTTGGCAGTGGGGGGAACTTCACTTTATGAAAGAGCTGCTTGATGGTGACATAGCTCCTAATAATGGAGGCTGGCAGTGGGCAGCTTCGACGGGATGTGATCCTCAGCCTTATTTCAGAGTTTTTAACCCATGGTTGCAAGGCGAGAAGTTCGATAAAGACGGTGAGTACATTCGAAAGTATCTACCTGAATTAAAAAACTGTCCGTCAAAACAGCTTCATGATCCTTCGGCAGATAGAAGCTCCTATGGGTATCCAGAGCCGATTGTAAATCATGCAGTTCAGAGACAATTGGCAATTGATTTATATAAGAAATAATTCGGGGACAAAAGCCATGGAAATCAAAGATCTTGGAATGGAAGCTGTTGGTTGGCTTTCGACGATTACATTTTTAGTTTCTATTGTTTTACCTCAGAGGCAAAGGCTCCATGAGTGGGGTGTCTTTACTGCTGTTACAACAGGAGTGTATGCCTATTACCATGGGGCTACAGCTATTTGGGTCAAATGGTTGATTGCTTTTTTCTTTCATGGATATATGTGTTGGAAGCTTCGTAAAAAATCGTCTTCAAGCTAGGGTGTGTATTTAGTCTAAAAGGATCTAGGTTGTTGAGATTTTGGAGCTTTGCGCTCTAATAGCGTATTTGTTTGCGATTACGTATAATTATGACAGAATTTCATCATGAAAAATAAAACCTGTGAACTTTGTCGAAATATTTTTTCGGATTCAGATGTCTTTAATAATTCTCAATTAAGACTGGCCGTGCGCGAAGAAATTATTCGTCAACAGCCGTCTTGGAATGAGGATTCTTATATTTGTGAGAGCTGTTTGGACAAGGTTCGTATTAAGCTTCTACAAGATATGATTGAGCAAGAACGCGGAGAGCTTTCGGCATTGGATGAAAGAGTGATTGATAGTCTGGCTCAACATGAAATTGTAACCCAACATACTGAGGATACTTTTGCAGAGGGTCTTTCTTTCGCTCAAAAGCTCTCAGATAAGATGGCGAGTTTTGGTGGAAGTTGGAAGTTTTTAATTTTATTTTGTGTCGTTTTAACGGGATGGATTATTATCAATCAAATAGTTCCGAGTGCAGATAAGTTTGATCCCTACCCATTCATTTTATTAAATTTAGTACTTTCCTGTTTGGCAGCAGTGCAGGCTCCGATCATTATGATGAGTCAGAATCGCCAAGAAGCGAAGGACCGCCTGCGAAGTGAGCACGATTACCAAGTCAACCTCAAGGCTGAGCTTGAAATTCGTCAATTGCATATGAAGATCGACCAGTTGTTGAAAAGGCAATGGAGCCGTTTACTTGAAATTCAGCAGATGCAGATTGAAATGTTGCAGGCCTACCATCGCAGTATGGGTAAAGATAATAAATCGGAAATTAATTCGAATAAAAAAGACTAAGAATGGAGTTTAAAATGCAGTTATTTCAGAAAATAGGGCTTAGTCTAATGGCATTGGTGTGTGCTGGAACAGCTCGTGGTGCCGATCTGACGGAAGAAATGTATGCTCGTCAAATGCAACCGCTGTTTGAGTCTCGTTGTATAGCTTGCCATAGTTGTTTCAATGCTCCCTGCCAATTGAATTTGCAAAGTTACGAAGGTTTTGAGAGAGGGGCAAATAAATCGTTGGTCTATAATGGAGGCCGCAGTAAAAGTGTTGAGCCGACACGTATGTGGATTGATGCGCACAGTACGGAGATGTGGAGGCAAAAAGGTTTTTACAGCCTGAATACCTCTAAAAATCCGTCTGAAAATTTATTTTTTGAATTGCTTCAGCAAAAAGTAAAGACTCCAAAAGTAAAAGTGGACAAACAAGTTGCAGAATCTATGTATTGCCCAAGCTCGATGGAAGAGTATGGCAACTTAAATAATAAAGTAAAATCACAGATAGCGATGCCCTATGGATTTCCAGCTTTGACTTCCGAAGAGCTTAAGAGAGTTGAAAAATGGGTGACGGCAGGAAGTCCTAGGTCTCCGGCAGAGGAGCAGATACGTACTTCGAAAAAGCATAAAGATATTCAAAGTTCTATTCGTGATTGGGAGTCTTTTTTAAACAATAAAAGTTTAAAAAATCAATTGGTTAGTCGTTATATCTATGAGCATTTATTTTTAGGTCATTTGTATTTCCCACAACAGTCAGGGACTTTCTTTCGTGTGGTTCGATCAAAAACTCAGTGCGATAAGGGGATAGATGAAATCGGAACCAGACGTCCTAATGACAATCCTGGTGTCGATAAGTTTTATTATTGCCTCCGTCAGGTCGAAGGAGCCATTGCCGCTAAGACTCATATTCCTTTTGAGTTAAGTTCTAACAGATTAGATAATTATAAAAAAATGTTTTGGGAACAAGCTTGGAATGTCGAAAAATTGCCGAGCTATGAATCTGGCGTGGCAGAAAACCCTTTTGTTGCATTCAAAGATATCCCAGTAAAGGCTCGCTATAAGTTTCTTTTGGATGAATCGCAGTTTTTTGTAAATAACTTTATTCGTGGGCCTGTCTGTAACGGAAGTATGGCTGTTAATTCGATTCAAGAGCAGTTTTATATATTCTTTTTGAAGCCTGAGTCGGACAATACAGTTTTATCCGCTGGATATGAAGGGCAAAGCCGTGAGTTACTAATGTTGCCGGGGGTGTGGGGGAGTGATGTTGAAATCAAAGAGACTCCAGCCTTTATTTCAAAAATTATCGACCATAGAGAAGCCTATCGTAAGTTTAGATCTGAATGGAAGCATAAGTTACGTCCTCAAGGGTATTCGATTAATGATGTCTGGGATGGAGACCAACACAATCCAAATGCTGTACTCACGGTGTTTCGTCATGATGACAATGCGGCTGTTTTAAAGGGAGCTATTGGGGATCTTTCAAAAACTGTAATTATGTTGGATTATCCTTTGTTTGAACGTTTGGTTTATAATCTATATGTGAATTTTGATGTCTTTGGAAATGTAGGGCATCAGTTATTAACTCGTCTTTATATGGATTTTATTCGTATGGAGGGGGAGGAACTCTTTTTAGAGTTCCTGCCTTCGAAGGATCGTCAGAATATTCGTGAACAATGGTATAAAGGTTTTGTAACCAAAATGAAGATGAAATATGTATTCCCTCCTTTGGGTTTACAGGAACCGACGGCAATTCCTTTTTTAGAGGGGAGAGACTCTAAAAAACAAATGGTTGAAAAAATTCTATTTAGCTATCTAAAACCAGAAGCACGTGGAAGCTTGGATCATATTAATTGGAAAAAATTAAATCCTAGTGAGACCATTAAAGACAGTATTCAGCAAGATGAGGTCGAAAGAAGTCTCTGGAACATTGCCTCTATTCAGGCCGTAGATGCGACTCCTTTTGCTAGATTCTTTCCAGATTTATCATTACTAAAAGTAAAAATGGCTAATGGCACTTTTAGAGTATTTTCGTTGATTCATAATAAAGAGCACGAGAATGTATCTTGGATTCTTGTTGAGTCTATGCGATTTGCTCCTCAGGAAGATTCTTTGACTGTCAAAGAGGGCTATTGGGGTGGATATCCAAATATTATTTTTGATGTGGCTGAACAAGATTTATCGACTTTCATCAGTCAAATCCAAAGCCTTAAGTCAGAAAAAGACTATAAGAAACTTAAAAATAATTTTGCAATAAGCAGATATAACCCTGAGTTTTGGAATCACTATGATGCTTTGATTGCGAACTTTAAAAAAACCGCTCCTATTGATTTTGGTTATCTTGATTTAACTCGATACGATATGGATTAAGAGGGAATTATATGAAGAAGGTATTTTCTGCATTTGTTTGTTTAGTGATAGTGGGAAGCATTGCTTTGGCGAAAAAACCGGAAGTTCCTACGGCTCCTCATGTTGATTTAGAAAAATATCTAGGTAAGTGGTATGAAGTAGCCAGCATTCCACAGTCCTTTCAAAGAAAATGCGTGGGCAATACCTCTGCGGAGTATTCAACAGCAGAAGATAATCTTATTAAGGTTTTAAACTCCTGTGATACGGAATCTGGAGATCGAAAAATTGCAGAGGGACGTGCGAAAGTAACGGATCAAGATCACAATTCGAAGCTTAAAGTTACATTTGTGAAGTTGATTAAATGGATTTTTGCGTTAGGTGGGAACTATTGGATTTTAGATGTGGCTCCTAATTACTCACATGCGTTGATCGGAGACCCTTCATTAAAATATGCTTGGATTTTATCTAGAACGCCTTTTTTAGATAAGTCAGTATTTATTGAAGCAGAGGCTAAATACAGAAGTCTTGGGTATGATACTTGTAAAATTTTGACTTCTATTCAGTCTCAAGGTCTTTCGGCAAGAGAACCTTTGTGTGACTTTGTCAAAAAATAAATATTTAGTCTCTTTACATAGACACCTTCTCGGCCACGAGGTTAAACTTTAAGGAGACGAAGGTGTTTAGATGTTTAAAATATTTTCTATTTTTAAGTGGTCTTTTATTTTAATTATTTCAGTTTTATCCATCTATGGTGGATTTCAAATTTTTGGAAAATTTTCTGGATTTAAAAGTAATGCTGCTTTGTATGAAGAAAACTTAACGGATAAATTTCAAGCATATGCGACTAAAATAACTGGCAAACAAAGTTTGTATGTAGCCAAGCTCGAGCAAAAAGAAGTGATTGAAAGAAAATCAAATGCCAGCGTACTTGGTTTTGATCTCCCTTCTGTTGTTGTAAAAGCAGAAGTTCCTGTTGAATATAATTATTACGTAAATCTTAGTAGTGGTTGGAGTTTCAAATACTCTAATAGTATTTTATATGTGCAAGTTCCGGAATTAACAAATAGCAAACCTGCTCTCGATATTTCTAAGCTTAAATTTTTTCTTAAAAAAGGTAGTTTCTTTCGAAGTGAAAAGGAAGTTGCCCAGCGTTTTCAAAAAGAACTGCCGAGTTTATTAATTGACCGTTCTATTGGAAATAGAGAGATCGTTCGTGAACAAGCCCGTAAATCCATTCAAGAGTTTGTCGATTTGTGGATCAAAGATAAGTTTCAGCCTGAAGGGGATATTGTGATCCAAGTATTTTTTCCAAACGAAAGTGCGAGTCAGATCATTCCTGTAAATAATTAGAAAATAATAAAGCGTAAATATAAGCGGAGACATATTATGGTTGAATGGGTTGAAGTCCTTAGTACAGACGTAAAGCTTTTGGAATTGGGGACTCAATATCAAATTAATCCATTGGTTCTAGAAGACTGTTTACATAGAGATCAGAGGCCAAAGTTAGATGACTATGGAACACATCAGTTTGTAGTATGGTTTATGTTTGCCAAAGGAAAGCTTCACGAAGTTCAGTTTATAATTTTTCCTGATAGACTGATAGTTGTTCCTCATACACCTCCTCCTTCGGGGACTAGTTGGAAAGAGTATCTGAAGGTTTCTGACCGCAATCAGGATATATGGCATATGTTATATCAAGCCTTAGATCATTTGACGGATATAACTTGGGTTGAAATGCGTAGTTTCGTCTCAGAAATTGATGAAACTGAACAAAAATTATTTTCAAAAGAAATCAATCCCCAAAGACTATTGAAAATAAAAAAGATTTTAAATCAAATGGATTTCACCATTGGTCATTTGTCCTCGGTTGCCAAGCAGTTACAAAATATTTGTGGTAAAGAAGGGGATTTAAATTGGAAATTAAGGGATTTGCACGATCATGCTGAGAGAATTTATCATAGTATCGAACTTTATCGATCACAGATTTCTACGACAATTGAGTTATATTGGGGATTACAGGCTAATAGAACCAATCATCAAATTAAAAAAATGTCGATACTTGCCAGTGTTGCTGTGCCATTAACTTTTTGGTGTTCCTTCTGGGGAATGAACTTTGAGATTATTCCTTTTCATAGTGAAAAATTATTCATTTTGGCATTAGGAGCTATGGCATTGTCAGTGGCTTTGGCAATGTGGGTAATTATAAAAAAAGGTTATTGGAATAATTAAAATGGAGAAAAAATCCATTATCAATGTTGATAAAAAATTTGCGGCATCGTTAATGCCGAGTCTTCATGCGAAGGATAATAAAGTTCGTCGTGGCAAAAGTCTGATTATGGCAGGAAGTAATGAGTTTCCAGGCGCTGGGGTATTGGCCGCGAGAGCTGCTATGCGTGCAGGGTCAGGCTATGTCATTTTGGCTCAGTCTCAGCTTAAGAGCAGTGAAAATGAAAATCCAGATTTTTTGTTTAGAGATTTAGATTATTATAAATGGGAAGATCTAAAATTTGATGCTATTTTGGTAGGCCCTGGTTTTGGGGTCAATATTTTTACTTCTTCTGTTATTCAAAAGCTAAAAGAATTAAAATTTGAAAAAGTTGTTTTAGATGCTGATGCATTGACAGTGTGTGCTCAGGATAATTTATTTCCACTGCCTGAAAGTTGGATTGTAACTCCTCATACGGGAGAGTTGGCTCGTTGTTTAGGGGTGTCCAGCGAAGAAATTGATGCTGATAGGGAATATTTTGTAGAAAAAGCTTATCAGTTATTTCAGTGTTCTGTTTTGCTAAAAGGACATCATTCTTTGATTTGTACTCACAAAAATATTTATCGTAATTTATCGGGAAATTCAGGTTTGGCGAAATCTGGAACTGGTGATGTTTTAGCAGGTATAATCACAGCCCTAAGGGCGCAAAATTTATCCGCTTCGGATGCTTTGGTACTAGGAACCTATGTTCACGGAGCTTGTGCAAATTTATGGTGGGCACAAAAGAAAGATCCCTTGTCGTTAACGGCTTCAGATATTGTGGAACTTATACCGAAAATATTTTACAGGTTGAGACAGCTTCAAATACCGAAGTATAAGTAGTTTTTGCCAGAATAGTTTTATTGAAAATAGAGGACCTTCGTAATGAAAATAAAGTTATCGTTCTTATTTTTAAGTGTAATTTTTTTCTCTGTTGCTGCGATTTCTAGTTCTGAAGTGCAGTCTTTGATTGAAAGAGCAAAGTCGACCTTTGCACCTATTCCAAAAAAAGAAAAAATATCTGATCCCAGTCAGCTGATTGAGTTAGGACAGAAATTATTTTTTGATTATCGACTTTCTAAAGATGGAACTACGGCCTGTGTTCGTTGTCATTTACCTCAGAATTATGGCGCTGATGGATTAAAGCAATCTAGAGGATTTAATAATAATGTGGGAAGTCGCAATGCTCAGTCTATTTTTAATTTAAAATATCAAACGATAGTTCATTGGAGAAACGACAGGGTATCGATCGAAGACCAAGCGATTAAGGCATTTACCACGCCTTTAAGTTTAGGAAATAGCTCAGAGAAAGAAGCCGTTGATCGAATAAAACAAGCTGGATATGAAGATTCGTTTATTAAAGTATTTCCTAATGACGATCAACCTGTGAGCTTAGTAAATGCCGCGAAGGCATTAGGAGCTTTTCAGCGATCATTAACGACCAGAGCCGCATTTGACCGTTTTTTAGAAGGAGATATTCGAGCACTTTCTAAGCAGGCCCAAAATGGACTGAGTCTTTTTATGACTTTGGGATGCACGGGTTGTCACAATGGTACCTCTGTCGGAGGGAATGATCTACAGAGGTTCGGTATTTACGAAGACTATTGGAAGATAACCCAATCAAAAATTGATAAAGGTCGATTTGACGTAACAAAGAAAATTTCAGATCTTTATATTTTTAAAGTACCTTCACTTCGAAATGTCAGCGAGACGGCACCTTATTTTCATGATGGGTCGGCGCCTGATTTAGAAACGGCTATCCGTTGGATGGCAAAGTTACAAATGAATCAACATTTAACAGATGAACAGATCAAAGATATTAAAGCTTTTTTAGAAAGTTTAAAGGGTGAATTGCCAAAGCAATTTAAAGTGCCCTAGGTTTTTCTGTGCAGACCGTTATGTGATTAAAATATTTTAATCACTGTCAGTTTTATGCCTAAATTATAAAATTAGAATTTACTTACATTCAGGACGAATGTTTCAAACCGATACGAATTTACTTTATTTAAAAAAACTATGTTTATGCTTTCGGTTTTTTTCATACTAATCAGAGATTTATGACACCTTTTAATTCACAGGTAAATAGTTTTTCGATTTCTAATTAGACATTATTGTCTGCACTTTAAAGTTAGAAAGTTAAATCAGGACTTTCTGGGGTATAATATCTTGGATAGCTTAGTGAAGAGCTATTGAGGAATTTATGGAACGTTTTTCTTTTAAAGTGCGAGTGTTATTTTTCTCTTGTTGTTTGTTAGTTATAACAGCGATCACGGGTGCGGTTGGTTATGGAGCATTGACGTGGGTCCAGAGTGACTATTCAATTCTCACGAATGAAGCTCTTCCCAAAAAAGAATTAGTAAATCGTATGTACGAGCATTTTCTAGAGATTCGTATGAATCTAAGAAGCTTGGGGTTGCCTGGAGCAACTGACAAAGACAAAGAGTACGCTTTGAAGTCTCTTGCCGAAGCAAAAAGCCATTTACTTAAAAATATTGAAGACTATAAAAAATTAGGGATCACCGACGAGCAAAAGCCGCTCTTCGAAGAACAACAAAAGAAATTACAAGATTTCGTCGAAGTCGGAGACTTGGTTTTAAAACATAATGGCTCAGGAACTGAAGAAGGTATTTTAGAAATGACTAAGATATTTTTTAATCAGTGTCCAAAAACTGCAGATGCATTTACAGAAGCTAATAATCGTTTGCTAGAATATCATACCGAACGAGGAGAGTCCGCAACGGCTGCCGCAGTGTCTTTAGTGAATAAATCAAAATTCTTATTTTTTGTTATTTTGATTTCAGGTATTGTCTTTGGTATTTTATTCGCGCTTTTCTTTTCTAATAGTTTATCAAAAATGCTTTTAAATATATCTAACAGATTGTCCGAAACGGCGTCTAAAACCGCATTGACCTCCGAAGATTTGAGTGCGGCAAGTAATCAATTATCGAATATGTCTAACAGCTCGGCCTCTTCGATGGAAGAAATTGTAGCTTCCTTAGAGGAACTTTCTAGTATGGTCAAGTTGAACACTGAATCTGCTCAGCAGGCCAATAGTTTATCACAGATATCGACGGAGTCCGCAGTTAATGGTGATAGAGAGATTTCAAGTTTAATTGGCTCTATGAATGAAATTGTAGATTCAGCCAATAAGATAGAAGACATTATTAATGTTATTGATGATATAGCTTTTCAGACAAATTTATTGGCATTAAATGCCGCAGTAGAGGCCGCAAGAGCTGGGGAGCAAGGCAGAGGCTTTGCTGTAGTAGCTGAGGCCGTTCGTAGTTTGGCGCAAAGAAGTGCATCTGCTGCAAAAGAAATTTCTACTCTAATTAAGGATTCAACCGGTAAATCTCATCAGGGTATGGCTGTTGCGCAAGCTTCGGGCAAAGCTTTGCAGCAAATTGTGGATTCAGTGAAAAAAGTTGCAGCATTAAATTCTGAAATTGCTCAAGCTAGTAGAGAACAGTCTAATGGCTTAGAGCAAATTGCTAAAGCCATGAATCAACTAGATCAAGCCACTCAAACAAATGCTGCAACAGCAGAGGAAGTTTCCGGAAATTCAGAAAATATGAAAAACCAAGGAAAAGAACTCGAAGAAATGGTCTCCGAGCTAGAGTTTTTAGTTAATGGCCGCAGAAAATTATCGTGATTAAACTATAGATTTTTTATTTTTCTGAATTTAAGAGACATAAAAAAATTATTAAATGATAGATTAAATTTTAAAAGGGATAATATTTTTTTCTTTCAAAAAATCAGGGTTAAATACCTTCGATGTATATCTTAAAGCAGAGTCGCAAAGGACGGTGACAATTTTAAGGTTTTTATTTTTATTCTCTAAAGCGTATTTATATGCTGCATAGACATTCAGTGCGGCTGAAGTACCCACTAAAAGACCATCGTTTTGAGCCAAATGATTTAGCATCGACATCATTTCATTATCATTCACTTGAACGGCATCATCAATTTTTGCTTCTTTAAAATTTGCTGTGAGCCTCATAATTCCAATTCCTTCAGTAATAGATGAGCCTGAAGATTTCATTTCGCCATTTATTATATAAGAATAGAGACCTGACCCGAAAGGATCTACTAATCGTATGTGGATGTTGTTATTTTTTTCTTTTAGGTATTTAGAAACTCCAGCGATAGTTCCGCCCGTTCCAGCTGCTGAAATAAATGCATCAATTTGACCTTCGGTTTGTTCCCAAATTTCAGGTCCTGTGGTTGTGTAATGACTTTGCATATTTGCGGTGTTTTCAAATTGATTGGCCCAGAAAAATCCACGTTCTTCGGCAATTCTGCGTGCGGTATGATAAAAATGATTTTGGTCGGAAAAAGGGCAAGGTGGAACGGTAATGAGTTCCACCCCAAGAGCGTTTAAGATTTGATATTTCTCTTGAGACTGATTGTTAGGCATTACGATAATGCACTTATAACTTTTTTGAGCTGCTAGGGTCGCTAGACCTATACCGGTATTTCCGGCGGTTCCTTCGACGATGGTGCTTCCGGTTTTTAATAATCCACGTTGTTCGGCGTCTTGGATAATTCCAAAGGAAGCCCTGTCTTTGACGCTGCCACCGATATTTAAAAGCTCAGCTTTCCCATAGATTTCGCAACCTGTAATTTTAGAGAGAGATTCAATTTTTAATAGGGGTGTCGGATAAAGCATTTCAAGGTCCTTAGATAAGAATATTTTGATTCCTTAGAGATATTCTAGCCAGTGGGAGACAGCTTGCAAAGGATCTTTTATAGGAGTTATAGAACGCTGGGATTGTTTAAAATTTACGAGGATAATTTTATTTAGACTTAGTCCCTTATTCATGGCAGATTCGGCCCAATTCGTTAAAAGAGGCCCGTATCAGACAAAGTAAACGCTTTAACAAGGTGAATATCGAAATTAGCAACATCTGCAATTTGCAATGTAGCTTTTGTCCGCCTGTGGAGCGCGAAAAAAAGATGATGAGTCTTGAGACTTTTCAATCGGTCATTTCTCAAGTAGCCCCCTTGACGGATCAGGTGACTTTACATTTGATGGGTGATCCCTTAGTACACCCCAAATTAGCCGAATTTTTGGGTATTTGTTCTGAATATCAAGTTCCCGTATTCTTCGTCAGTAACGGGGTACTGATGAATGATTTAAAAGCAGAGCTGCTTTTAAATCCAATCATTCGTCAGGTGAATTTTTCTCTACATAGTTTTCACGATAATTACGGCGATAAAGATCCGACAATTTATTTAAATAAAATTTTTAAATTTACAGAGAGAGCTTTTTCGGAAAGACCAGAGTTATATCTTAATTATCGTCTATGGAATTTGGATGAGCCTCTAGGAGCTGGTTTACAGAATCAGTCAATGTTGCAAAGAATCTGTGAACATTTCGATTTTCATTTTAAAGACTCTGTAGATGTTCGTCGTAATAAAAGTATCCAAATTAAAAACAGACTTTATTTGCATTTCGATACTGAGTTTACTTGGCCAGCATTAGATTTACCTCTACTGGGATCAAAAGGAACTTGTTATGGCTTAACAGGGCATTTTGGAGTTCTAGCAGACGGAACTGTGGTGCCTTGTTGTTTAGACAAAGAGGGGAAAATTCCCTTAGGGCATGTTTCTGAAAATACGATTTTAGATATTTTAAACAGTGAAAAAGCACAAAATATTTTACAAGGATTTAAGCAAAATAAACTTGTAGAATCCCTGTGCCAACGATGTAATTATATTACTCGCTTTTCTTAAGCGGGTTCCCATTGGGCAATTTTTTTTGCCGTTTTAACTAGTTCCGCAGATTGATATGGCTTACTGATGTAAGCATTAAATCCTGCACTGAGGGCATCGTCTCTGTGAAGAGGGTCAGCAAAGGCTGTCAGTGCGATGGCTGGAAGTTCGGTTTGATCTTGTAGATAGTTCCCGCTGCGTAGTTTTTTTATGAATGTGCAGCCATCTTCGTCGGGTAAACCGATATCACAAACTAATAAATCTGGCTGGAAATGACTGAGTACATCTAGACCTTCTTTAATACTTCCTGCACTACGAATCTCAGCACCATTTTGTTTAAAGATAATTTCGGCTAAAATTCTTGAGTCGGGAGAATCTTCAATAATTAAAACTTTCATTTTGGAAAGAGTTGATTTAGGTGAATTTATACTTGAGAAACTCCCGTCAGGACGTCCTTCGTCATAGGTCGCTAGTGGTAAAAGAACTCGGAAAGTTGAGCC